>JANQKU010000194.1 GCA_028280955.1 Opitutaceae bacterium | reverse complement strand
GGGAATGGGGCTTAATAAACATGGTCAATTTGGCGAGGGATCGGAGTACGATAGGAAGCATACCCCAGTAGTGATTGATATCGATGTCATGGCTATTTCGACGGGGGGTAGGCTTGCGACGGGAGGGGGGCACAGCCTCTACCTGAAGACAGATGGAACGCTTATGGGGGTGGGGGCTAATTATTATGGTCAATTAGGCGATGGATCGAGGAGTAATCGACATGTCCCTGTGCAAATCGACACGGATGTGCAAGCGATTGCAGCTGGGGGTGAACATAGTTTGTATCTAAAGACTAATGGAACGCTTATGGCAATGGGGAATAGTGTCAGGGGCCAAATGGGTAATGGGTCGCATACTTATACGCATTATACTCCGGAGCCAATTGTTATGAATGTGCAGGCGATTGCGGCTGGGGGTGAGCATAGCTTATATGTAAAGAGTGGATTACACCCCGATCCAGAAAATGTATTTATGGCAATGGGGTTGAATGATATCGGTCAATTAGGAGATGGCAACGCCACTAATAAGATTATGCCTGCTGTGATTGACTTGGACGTTCTGGAGGTTTCGGCTGGGCAGGATCATAGTCTTTACCTAAAATCTGATGGATTGCTTAAAGCAAGTGGGTGGAATGGATTTGGTCAACTGGGCGATGGAACAGATGTTGATCGATATAGATCTGTTACGATTGATACGAAAGTTCTCAAGGTTTCGGCGGGAGCTGCTCACAGCCTCTATGCAAAAGCTAATGGAATTCTCATGGCAATGGGGTGGAATAGCTTTGGTCAACTGGGCGATGGAACGGCTGAAGATAGAAATAGGCCTACTCAGATTGACTCTGGAGTCATTGAGGTCTCGGCAGGGGCTGGTCATAGCCTCTATATAAAGATCGATGGGACTCTTATGGCAATGGGATGGAATGATGATGGTCAATTGGGTGATGGCACTGCTATCGATAGGGATTCGCCGTTGGTTATTGATTCCGATGTTGTTGCCATTTCGGCAGGGTATTATCACAGTTTATACCTAAAGGCGGACGGAACACTCATGGCTATGGGGGATAATGAATATGGTCAATTGGGCGATGGAACGACTGTCGATAAGTATGCACCTGTTGTGATTGATACCGATGTTATGGCTATTTCGGCGGGGGGTGGTCATAGTCTCTACTTGAAGATTGATGGGACTCTTATGGCAATGGGCAGTGTGGGTGGAGTTCTCAGAACGGTGGGTATTTCGAATACACCTGTTGAAATTGCCTCTGGGGTGAGTGCTATCTCAGCCGGAATCAATACGGACTTTTTCATAGATGATAGTGGGACCCTTTATGGCATTGGGTTGAATGAATATGGTCAATTGGGAGATGGAACGGCGATTGATCGGAATGAGTTAGTTCTGATCGATACGGATGTTACTTTTGTTTCGGCGGGAATCTTTCACAGCTTTTATGTTAAGGAGCGGGTATCAGATCCAGATTCCGTTCCAGTGGCGATGTCGGTAAGAGCTACGGTTGGTAGTGGGGCGAATGTTCTTATTCCGGGTATGGTTTTCAAAGGTCCAGATAAGACAAAGATCGTGGTCAGAGGACTCGGCCCTAAATTGGCCGATTTTAATGTAACTGATACTTTGAATGATCCCGAAATAGTGATTTATTCGGGAGAGACAGAGATTGCGGCGAATGATGATTGGCAGGATGCCCCGGAGGATCTGGCAGCCTATTTCCAACAAGTGGGTCTTTCCACATTGTCTGATGGATCGAAAGATGCAGCGGCTTATCGGGAGTTTGATCCTGGAGTTTATACCATGCATTTAAAAGGAGTCAATGATGGCGAAGGTATTGGATTGGCGGAAATTTATGTGATCGCTCCTGCAACTTCCGGTTCGGGTTTAGTTGCTTTGTCTGCCAGAGCTGAAGTAGGAGATGGGGATCGAGTGGTTATCCCAGGGTTTGCTATCACAGGTAATGGACCCAGAAGAGTCTTGATAAGGGGGATTGGCCCTGGGCTGGGAAACAGAGGTGTTCTTGGTTATTTACCTGATCCTGTGATTGAGGTTTTTTCAGGCCAGACGTTGATTGGTTTTAATGACGACTGGGAGGATCATGATAGAGTCGTTCTTAGTGATATCTTCAGTGAAATTGGAGCAGGGCAATTGTGGCGGGAGTCGCTGGATGCGGCTATTCTCTTACATCTGCCTCCCGGTGTGTATACAGCGCATATCCGAAGTTATGATGGTAATTTAGGGGTGGGATTGATCGAGATGTTTTTTCTGGATTGATTTACTGGCAGATCAAGAGAGTTGATTGAGACGAGTAAATGAGTAGGTTTTGGATGGATAGTTTCGAGGCCTTAAGCCCCGACATCACATACCGTGGTTTCCCAAGGCAAAACAGTGGATTATCTGCAATTCTCCTGAGTTATCCCAAATAGTCTTAAATTTTTTCACTGGGTTATATACAAATTAAAGCACCCAAGTGATTACTAAGAGCATTAGCTGTGGTGTATCTGAGCGCTATGTTCCAAATTCGCTTTCCATCTTTTCAATTGCGAATGATACAAATTCTCGCGCTGGGAGGAGGACGGAATGTGCATGGCCCACTATACCTGCTTGCGCATACCCGGCATTTACAAACTGTTGAGTAATCTCAGCAAAGTAATTGGCTGGCATGGCACTTATGACCAATTCACTCGTATCGAACTCTTCGATTACAACATCAATGACAACATTTTCGGAAAGCACTTTATCCGTTCTGTGAATAACTCGTTTATCTGGTAGTTTCGCACAGTGTTCCGCGTAATGGAGAATGGTTACATGATCAAAATCCGAGCCGAGCAGTAGAATTTTTCCGTCGATTTCAACTAATTTTGATAAGGGGGAACCTTGCCCATAGCCATAGTTCATAGGATGGTCGCTACAGATCCATGCAGAACGGTCTCCAATAGCAGCCATTGATGCACCAGGATTGAGAGAACGAATCGCTCCTGGCCAGGTGCGAATGACCTCAGCCAAGATTCCATAATCTGGACTCGCGGGTGACTTTTGTGGATCGAAGTAAGGCGTATCATTCGTAGGTTCGAAATCAACATAAGCCAGAAGAGTGCCTCGATGGCCAAGAACTGAAAGCAATGTCGACACAAGTCCCTCAGCTCTGTCTTCGACCGGTCCAACTGAACGGAGTGAAGCATGGACCATGAGCGTGTCTCCAGCGCATATACCAATACTTCGGAAATCGTGCTCTAGCTGTGCTACTGATATTTTCATATCAAGGGTCTTTTCTTGGAACAGTTAGCATACGTGCATACGTGATTTAAATCATGATTAGAAAAAGTAAAATTATCTTAATTGTTCTGAAATTTTTCACTAGATTACATCATTCTTTGATCTGCATCGACATTGATTTCAAGTCCGGCAGAGGTGCATTGGAATCGAGGGTCATTACTGTTTTCCGGATGGATAGTAAATACTTCGAGTATTCCATCGTAACTTAGTATGATGAATTGACGAACTTTCCTACTTATTGAACGCATCAAATCTTTCTTCGCCAGTTTTTCCGAAGGCATATCGAGACCACTTTTCATTTAAGAAAGTTTCTCAAAGATTTTTTGGTTTTTTCGAGAAACGGTTGGATCTTTGGCCTAACCAGCGTCAAGCCAAGTGGTGGATTATCTCGTTTTTTTCAACATAATGGCAACGTCTTCCTCTCCAGGAATGACGCTGTCATGCAAGTATTCAATATACTCCAGCCTTTCCGTATCCAAAACATCTCTCCAAAGCTTCCCGTCGCGAAGACCTGAAGAGGCATGATTTGATTCGACTGCAAAAATGCATTGAGCCACGACTATTCCATTTACATTCAGTCGATCGAATAACGGCTTAATACATTCCCGAATAAACATTTCATCGGACTGCTTGATCCGAAATATCTGCTTGGCGTAATCCATGACATTCGAAAGAAGCACGAGATCATACTTTTCATCTATAGGCAAAGTTGCTTCCAATTCTCTAATGCTCGTGTGATGCCAATGAAACTCTGATCTTCTCGATTTCATCTTATGATAAGATTTTTTGTTTCTTATGTATCTGTTATAGGTACAAGCATAAACATCGACATTTGGGTGCTGATAAAACAAATGTGAATTTCGCAACTTTCTGCCATCATAATCACTTTGCAGATAAATGTAATCGAATATCATTCGAGTTTCTGGCCTGAGATGGGATCGAATTTGAGTGTACGTTTTATAATTATAGACACTTTTTGAATCATTAACGAAATATCCCAGAAATGCCTCGTATTCCAACACCTGCATGGCAGTGAGCTTAAGATTTGTCATGTGATGTGAAAGCGAATTGACATCAAAACCGGTAACTTTGGTAGCCCCCAAACATACCAAATTCAATATATGGTCACCTGATCCTGTCACGGAGATTACATTCTTATCCTCTATATCGATGCCGTCTAAGTATCCAGAGATATTCTCTGTTGTAAAAGGGTAGAGTTTCGCAATATTTCCAAATTGTCTCATTTCACTCTCATTATCCAAGAGTTTTTGAATCTCAGTAAACGTTTTGGGAGATACCATTTTCGCCTAACAATTAGCATACGTGATTTAGATCAGGACTAGCAACGGTCAAATTGGTTTCATCGTTCCCACTTTTTTCACCGGATTACACAAAACGGGTTACACAAATTTAAACACCCTGATGATTGCAGAATACTGAAGTGATGCGTGACGTTTAGCGCAGAGCGCTACTCGGAATTGCTTCTACCGTTTTGTTGTGCAATTTTCATTTTGTTCCGATTATGGCAAATTCGCTGGAGGTCTTATCAAAGGGTTCGCCCGCTACGTCTCCATAAATCTTGGATTTTTTGAAGCCTGCCTTTTCGAATTCATCCTTTAATGAGTCGGGTGAAAAATGTTGTAACCAGTTATAAACGGTCCAAGTTCTCGTTTCTTCTATGATTGTATATTTATCTAGAACTAGGTTTTCATCATTGTACTTAAAGGTATTTAGAAACCCATAATACTTGTCCTGAGACCAAAATCCTTTTAGTAGATTGGCTTCATATAATGAAGTCTCCTCTCGTTGGTTGAATGCCTTTAAGGAATAAACATCAAGCAGGAGTGAGCCCCCCGTACGTAACAAAGTATGGAACTTTGTTAGTAAGGACTGACGTTGTTTCGGACTGAGTGCGCAGAAGTCGCACATGATCATGATAATCAGGTCAAACTGGTCATTTGTTTCGAATTCCAGGTAATTCTGGTTTACATAGTGAATTTCCAAATTCTCTCGTTCTGCAACTTCACGAGCATGCGTGATGGATCTTTCTGAAAAATCGATGCCAGTTACCATTGCACCACGCTTTGCTAACCGTGTGGTATACAATCCTGGGCCGCAGCCGAAATCAGCAATTTTTGTGTTTTCTCTGATATCGAATTTGTCGGCGATCCAATCCACTGACCTGTCTATGAATTCCCCTTTTCGGGAGGAGACATCGATGGCCTCATTGAGATGGTAGGTAAGCATTTGTTGAGAGGTGTGTTCATCGGTCCAGAGATCGCTTGCCGTGTAATACTGAAATGGTTCCGGTCGTTGATTGATACTTTCCAATTTCTGAAACATGTTGTTGTTTATGAGTGTCCAATAATTAGTATACGTGATTTAGATCATGATTAGAAAAGTCGAATGATCTTAGGTATTGAGAGGGTTCTCTCTTAAAGATGTAGACTATCCTCAAAATGACCTCATTCTGTCAATTGAAGAGGGGGTGTGAAAGGGAGATGGTTTCTGGTTTCAGAGAACCGTTAATTTATGTGTCGTTAGACTTTTTTCTGGTCAATTTTAGTAGTGGGATTAGTCATTTGGGTTACACATGCCTAAAATCAGGCTCTTCAAATAGTTCGCAACTGTTTGATGATCAGAGATTTGTCCCCATAGTTTAATGGATAGTACCGAGGCTGTAGACCGACATCACACACCGTGGTTTCCTAACGCAAAACGGTCAATTTTCTGCAATTCTCTTATATTATCCGGAGTGATCAAAAGCTTAAAAAGGAAGGACTTAGGCCGAGAACATTGTTATCCTGAATGGTCCCAAATAGGCCCATTTTTTTTCACCGGGTTACACAAAACGGGTTACACAAATTTAGCCTTCCCTTTAAATGATTAATGAATGCAAGGTTGTAGACAGAGACTAGCGTGAATTGTTAATTTCAATTTGTATCGACTGACTGGTTGCTAGCAGAAATTTCTGCTAGCATTAAGTTTTTGATAGCGACTCGAACTTCTTTAAGAATATCTTCTCCTTTCATTTCGACTAGATTTTTCAGGTTATGTCGCTTCATAGCGTCAATGATTATCAGCTCTCCGATTACGTAACCACAGTCTTTAGGAATTTGCTGATCTGTTGTCGGAAAATAGAAGAAGCCAGCGATGTCATTGAATGAATTTGATGTTAGAATTTCGGACAGTTTGGCGATGAGGTTTGGCAATAGAGGCTTGGTCTCGTTGTATAGGGTATCCGAAAAGAAGATGTCTTTGTTCGAAGACTGAGCGTTTAAGAGGCGACTTGCGTGAGTTGCCAACCCTTCGACCCATAACAGCATATAGACCTGAGGGAATTCGCCTTTCTCGAAAAATGATTGAGCGACATTCTTCACGTAGGAATTCATCTGGTAATGGTAGAGGTGAAAGAGTTCGTGATGAACCATTGCAGAATTGATCTCTGCTCTTTTGCGTTTAGCGATTTCGTCGATCCCGAGAAAGAGATAGTATTTATCATCGAAGGGTCTGGCTTGTGCTTCGAATCGACCAAAGGAAGGCAATGAATAGATCATTAGCGAACTACCTTGCATGTCTGGAAATCGGATTATAAATTCATTCCAATCATCAAGCATTTGTTTCTGATTTGCATTATGTGAAACCTCGCGTGTTCGTGCTAGAGAAGGAGCCTGCTTCTCTAGGTATTCAATCAATTGTTTCTGATCCAATCCACCAGTTAGTTGTTCGTATAAATCGTTGTTTGGAATTATAACTTTTTCACGTAGAGCATTTGCTGCTTTGTTTTTTCCAGACTTTTCCTCAATTTCAAGGACTTGGATAAACTCACTACTAAGATCAATATGTTTGAATGGCAGCTTGCTCTCCCCGAAGCAATGCACTGCAAATACCATGCTAATTAATAAATAGATAATGGTTAATTTGGTAAATTTTGTTCCCTTTATTTTCATTCTATTCACAAGATGTGGACTATCCTCAAAATGACCTTATTCTGTCAATCGAGGAGGGGGTGCGAAGGGGAGATGGTTTCTGGTTTCAGAGAACCGCTAATTTATGTGTTTTCAGACTTTTTTCTGGTCAATTTTAGTGATGGGGTTAGTCATTTGGGTTACACATGCCTAAAACTGGGCCCTTTAAATAGTATATAACTAATTGATGGTCAGTAGTTTGTCCCCATAGTTTAATGGATAGAACCGTGGTTTCCTAAACCATTAATCCGAGTTCGATTCTCGGTGGGGGCACCATTTCCCTTCCGAAAAGGAAGAAAGAGAAGGTCTATTCGTTTCCTTTTTCGGTGAATCTGTTAAAGAGATGCTGTTTCGACTTGAATAACGTTGCTTTCGAATTCTACGGTTTGGCCAGGGCGGATCTTACAGCGTTTGCGGGTTTCGAGCTGGCCGTCGACGGTGACAAGTCCTTGTGCGACGACTGTCTTACCTTCACCTCCGGACATGACGAAGTTCACGGCTTTGAGCAGTTTACAGAGTTCGATATATTCTTTTTTAATGGCGAAGCTCATGCGCTTGCGTCTATCACTTCCTGTCAAATGAGTAAGGGTGTTCGACTACGGTTGTAGTGGTCGGCCAATTTGTCTGCGAAATTGTTTCGAACTATAATTCAGCGAAGCTTTTCTCGATAGCGTCAAGGGTGTGGTCGAGTTCTTTGGTTGTATGGACAGCACTGATGTACCAACGGCCATCGGGGAGTGGATGAATGCCACGCTTTAGGAGGGACTGCCGGAATCGTTTATACAGGTCTGTATCGACTTCGAGGGTATCGGCGTAATTGAGCGGAGCTGTGGTGAGTCCAAAGTGTGCGGAGAAGACAGAACCGAGGCCGGTAGTGATGAGAGGAAGACCTTTTTGCTTGGCCAGTTCCTCAAGTTTTGCCCGGATGGCATAGCCGTGTTGATGCATGCTTTCGTAGGGGCTTTCAGTCTGCAGAGTTGTGACGGTAGCGAGGGCTGCCGCGAGATTGAAGGAGGATCCATTATAGGTGCCGGCGTGGATGGCTTTGCCTTCGCGCAGGACATCGAACATTTCTTTGCGACCTCCAACAGCGCCCATGGTGAAGCCTCCCGCCATGGCTTTAGCGTAGACAGAAAGGTCTGGAATGAGGCCAAAGTGTTCCCGGGCGCCACCAAGAGCGATACGGAAGCCGGTGATGACTTCATCAAAGATAGAGATGACTCCAGCGGATCGGCAGCTATCGACCAATGTGTTGAGGAATCCTTCCTGAGCGACGCAGGAGCCGGAATTGGCCAGGAGTGGTTCGGTGATGACACAGGCGATTTCATGACCCCGGGTTTCAAGAAGGTTTTTGAGCGCTTCCGGATCGTTCCAGGGGAGAACGAGTGTGTCCTGGTATTCGCTTTCGGGTTGTCCTTGAGTGGTGGGAGAAGGGGTTCCGAGCTGCTCTTTGGGTGGGTGAAAGCTGACGAGGATATTGTTGAGCCATCCGTGGTAGTGGCCTTCAAACTTTACGATTTTGGTGCGACCGGTGGTGGCCCGAGCGATGCGGATGGCTGCCTGAACAGCTTCGGAACCGGTGTTGGAGAAAATCATTTGATCAACACCGGGCAAAATAGAAACAAGTTTGCTGGCGAGATCAATCTCGAGCTGATGTTGAGCGCCCAGGGTATAGCTTTTTTGAATTTGTGCAGAGACAGCTGCATTAATGGAAGGGTGATTGGACCCGAGGATCAATGGCCCCCAGGCGAGAGTGTAGTCGATGTATTCCTGGCCATCGACATCATAAAAATAAGGGCCGTTTGCATGAGAGAAGTAAAGGATGGGGTCCGCCCACATGCGGATACCGCTGGATACGCCGCCGGCTAATACCTGGCAGGCTTTTTCATAATTGGCCTGAGAATTGGTCAAATTCATCGTTGTCATGATTGATCGTAAATTAAGAAGCGAGATTCAGAATGCCCATAGTTATAATGGCAATCACCAAAGAAGAGGGGAGAGAAGATTCTGTTTTGAGGTGGTTGAAGAGAATTAGCAGAGAAGAAAAACGATGGGTAGATGGCTTCTTCGTTTGCAAAAATGGATGAAGCCGTTTCTGTGTAGACAACCTTTCTCCTACAGGAGGGTTTTGTTTTCTTTCTGAACTCTCACTCTTTTATCCTATGACCGTGCTGAATCGTCTGAAATCCGTCTCTTGTTCTTTACTAACGTTTTGTCTGCTGCTTTTAGGGTTTTCCACCTTGGTAGGCGCCGCTGAATTGCCGGATCGCCATCCGTTGGACAAATCAGAATATCGACGATTTGTTCTGGATAATGGATTGAAGGTGATTCTGTTGTCGGACCCGAAGTTGAACAAATCGTCGGCGTCAATGGTCGTGGGTGTAGGATCTCTGAGTGATCCGGAGGATCGTCAAGGGTTGGCGCATTTTCTGGAGCATATGTTATTTTTGGGTACGGAAAAATACCCGGATGTGGAAGATTATGGAGGTTACCTTCGCTCTAACGGAGGCTATAGCAATGCTTATACGGCAGGGGATCATACGAACTATCATTTTGAGGTTTCGCATCACGCTTTTGAAGGCGCAATCGATCGCTTTGCGCAGTTTTTTATTTCACCCTTATTTGCGCAGGAATTTACCGAGCGCGAAATGAATGCGGTCAATTCCGAGCATCAGAAAAACAAGGAGAACGATGGATGGCGGAACCAACGGTTGATGCGCGAACATTTTGAAGAGAGTCATCCGGCCAATCATTTTTCGACAGGAAATCTGGATACACTGAAAACAATAGAACGGGACGAGTTTTTGTCTTTTTACGATCAATATTACAGCCCGAATCAAATGGCCTTGGCGTTAACGGGTAATGTGAATCTGGATCAGTTGGAAGGTTGGGTGAGGCAGTATTTTTCTGAAATACCTAAGAGAGAAGTTGAGAGAGTTGTTTTTTCAGAAGGTTTTTTATTGGCGAAGGATGCGTTGCGTTTGCTCCAGATAGAGCCGGTTAAGGATATTCGTGAATTGACGATGGTCTTTCCGCTTCCGGCTTTGCCAAAGCACTATGAAAGTAAACCGGGTGAACTGCTCGGGTTTATCCTGGGTTATGAGGGAGAGGGAAGTCTTCTTTCGTATCTAAAAAAAGAGAATCTTGCGACGGCTTTGGGATCTTCCGCCTACGCGAGTACCCTTGACTATGCCATGTTCTATGTGTCTATTGATTTAACACCAAAGGGTCTCGAAAATTATCAGGAAGTTATCTCAGCTTGTTTTTCTTTTTTTGAAGAGCTGCGAACATCGGATTATCCCGAGGCGTTATTTGATGAACGAGCCACCATGGCTCGCCTGGATGAACTCTACACAGATAAAGGTGAAGGCGCTCCGAGAGCGACATTTCTGGCCAACCAGTTGCGTGTCTATCCAATGGATATCGCCGAGAGAGAGCCGTATCTTTTTACGAAGAAAGATCCGGCCGCCTATAAGGAGTTAGTCGATCGGCTTCGTCCGGAAAATATGCTGGTTCAATTGGTAGCGAAGGGTTTGCAGACCGATAGCGTGGAGACGTATTATGGCGCTAAATACAGCTATACGGAGGAAAAGAGTGCTTTCTTTGAATCGCTGTCGAAGCCGGCAGAGATTGCCGAGCTATTCATTCCGGAAAAGAATCCGTTTATTCCCTCAAAGGTTGCTTTATTGCCGGAAACACCTGTGAAGTTGATTGATGAACCTGGGGTGGAGTTGTATTATTCCCAGGATGTCACATTTCAGCGGCCCAAGGTTTCATTGATCTATCGGATTAAGCAACCGACGGCTTCCGTTGATTTGAGGTCTTCGGTTTTGAAGACGTTTTATGGCGCCTGCCTTAATGAAGTCATTAATGAGGTGGGCTACACAGCCGCAATGGCGGGCTTAAGCTACAAATTTTCGGTTGAATTGGGGAGTGTTGATTTGACGGTTAGCGGTTATGATGAATCGGCGATGAAGTTGCTGAAGATGATTGTGGGTATCATGCCGAAGTTTACGCTTTCGGAGGAACGGTTTGAGTCGATCAAGGATGGCATCATCCGTGACCTGGAGAATTTTCCCAAAGCGGATGCATGGCAGATTGCCCGGATGCAAAAACGAAAAACTGTGCGGGAATTTCATTATATGCCTGATGAGCAACTTCCTCTGGCTCGAGAGGTGACGCTTGAAGATGTTCTAGCGTTTGCCGGTGAATTGTATGCTACGGGGGGAATCGAGGGCTTAGTCCATGGAAATATGTCGCAGGCCAAAGCGATTCAGTCCATTGAATTCATTCGGACGTCTTTGGGCATAAAGGGGATTTCAGATGAAGACTTGTTTGAAAAACGTTTGTTGGTGCAGGATGAGCCTGAAGCGATTGTAGAAGTGGATAAATTGGAGGTGAATAATTCCTGCTTCTGGAGAGAATATTCCCTGGGGAATGATTCTCCGGAAAATCGGGCGGCTTCTCTGATTTTGGGAAACTTTGTGGATAGTCCTTTTTACACTGAAATGAGGACACGACAGCAGCTGGGCTATATCGTGTGGGGGCAGACGGGAGGAGAGGAGGACCAGCTGTTTGCTTATTTCATTATTCAATCGGGGACTTATCCCCCGGATGAATTGGAACGGAGAGCAGATGCGTTTTTGGCAACATTTCCAGAGGAATTTTCAACCCTTTCGGGTGACCAATTTGCTCAGCTCAAAGCAGGGGTAAGGGCCAAGTTGGAAGAAAAGGAAAAAAGCATAGCGGAGAGGGCGGAAACACTTTTTTCCCATGCGTATCAATATAAAGGAGATTGGGACCGGAAGGAAGAAACCCTTCGTGCGATTGATACTTTAACTCGTGATCAGGTGCAGACAATTCTGACTGAGACATTGGACCCGGAATCCCGGCGGATGAGATCGATTCTTCTCGTGGGCCGTGAACATGAGATGGCTGCGGAAATCGAATCAACGTTTGAAAATGTCGATTCCTGGAAAAAAAGGCGTGTTTATCGATGAAAAGAGAATCTGTTGGGCTCTCGTGCAAGGGGCAGAGATGTTGTGGTGAGTTGTGGGTAAGATGAACAGTTGTTTTTTCTGTGGAGAAAAACGTGGTCAGAGTTGTTTCAATGACTATTTGTGTACATGATAAAAACTTATTGGAGTTGAACTCTTCAATAGGGCCATTGCTTACAATGAATTATAAAACACTTTTTTTATCGGTTTTTGCGGGTTTGTTTTTTCTTTCTTCGCTTCACGCTTCTTTAAAGGAAGGCGATCTTGTGCCGACTGGAATACTCCGGTCTGTGGAGGGAGAGGATGTGGATGTCGCCGAGATTTCTAAGGGAAAGCCAGTTTTGCTGATTTTTTATCGAGGTGGTTGGTGCCCATACTGTAATTTGCATTTGGCGGATTTACAGGCGATTGAGTCTTCCTTGAGAGAGCTGGATGTTTCCATTTATGCGATCAGTCCGGATAACTTGAAGGAACTGGATAAATCTGTCGATAAGCACGAACTTTCCTATACCCTTCTATCGGATAGCAAGATGGAGGTGGCAGAAGCTTTTGGAATCGCCTTCACTGTGGATGAGGAGACGGTGGAAAAGTATAAGGGATATGGAATCGATCTAGAGGAAGCATCGGGAGAGAAGCATCATAAATTGCCTCACCCAGCGGTTTTTTTGGTCAATCAAGGGCGGATCGCTTTTGCGCATGTGAATGCGGATTATAAAGTACGACTGCCGGCTTCGGAGATCCTGGAGAAAGCAAAGTCGTTGTCGCAGGATTAGATCCCTTCTTTCTGTTTGGGGCTTAAGAGGAGTCGCGATCAAGTATCGCGGTGGATCATTATAGGGTTGCCGCAATTTTTGTGAATATTCTTTAGCAAGCATATATTGCTGGACAGATCCCTAGTGATTCTACATTTTTGGTTTTGTTGAATCAGATGTTGGAACATTGTTCAGATTCTACGGTCTAGCTAGCGCTTGAAAAGTTATCTTATCTGATGAAGACAATCTACTATGTAGGTAATAGGCGTGAAGTAATTCAATTCTTTCATCTAATTGAAAAAGGAATGTTACGTGGAGGGGCGAAGATAAGGCAGATCAATGAGGGAAGGTTTCTTCTCAAATTTATTTGCGCATCGTTGTTCACGGAAAAACAAAAAAATGGATGAGCCCGGTAGATAATCCTTCTCATGTTGTGAAGAGAGGGGGGCTCTATCGTAATTCACACGCGGAGGTGGTGAATCCTCGTGGAAGGATAATGATTACTGGAATTTTGGGCTTTGTGGTAACGTCCGCCCTTTTTCTGGCAGTTTCGTTAGTGGATATGATTTCTCTCGGGACTCATAAGAAGGATGAATTAGCTTCAGCTGACTTGGCCAAGCCTCCTCCCCCTCCTCCCGAAGAAATCATACTTCCATCAGATAAAAAAATAACGGAAGAGACGTTGGAATTGAGTAAACCTCGACCGAAGATGGTATTCGATCAACCCGATACGGGGTTAAATCCAGGAACAGGCGGAGTGACTTTATCTGCAGATTTGTCCTTTGATTTTGCTCTTGAAGAAACTGAGATGGTTTTTGAATGGGGAGAGGTTGATAAAGATCCAAGAGCCATTGCTCAAATTAGTCCAAATTATCCTCATACCTTAAGAAAGACAGGCATTGACGGTCAGGTTGATCTCGAATTCATCGTGAATTCCAGTGGTCGTGTAGAGTCTGTTAAGGTAATAAGAGGTGATGGGGTAGAATTTATTAAAGAAGCGATTATTGCCGTTAAGAAATGGAAGTTTAAGCCTGGAATAAAAGATGGAGAAAAAGTCAGTGTGCGGATGAGAATCCCGATTGTTTTTGTTCTCAATAAGCAAAGGAAGTGAGTAAAATTCCCGTCAAATAATTGCGAGAAGTTGTCCGATTAGACTCGTTTTTCCGTTTTTGTGTGAATAGGCAGGTTGCCTGATAATATAATTTTATGAGTGCGACCAAAGTCATTATTGTTGGAACTGGTGGAATAGCGAAATTTCACCTTGGAAAAATTTTAGAAATTCCCAGGTCTTCCCAGGTTGTTGGACTGGTGGAAATTAATGAGGCTTCCCGGGCATCTACTCGTGATTTATTTATTGCGGCTGGAAGAGAGGTTCCACCGTTTTTTAATTCAATCAAAGAAGCGGTAGGGGCAAAGACGGGCGCTAATTCGGTACTGATAGCGACGCCGCATAAGTTTCATGTAGAGAATATTTGCGAGTCTCTTCGGGCAGGTTGGGATGTGTTGGTTGAAAAGCCGATGGTTTTGAGTGCGGCAGAGGCGCGGCGTGTCATTCGGACACGGGATAAGACGGGCAAGTTGGTTGTGATTGGATTTCCTGGAAGCTTGTCGGCTCAGATAAAGAAGGCGAAGCAGATGATAGCAAAGGGAACTATCGGTCGCTTAACTTCGATTTCAGCTTATGTTCACCAGGATTGGAAAAGGCCCCAGACAGGAACTTGGAGACAGGTTCCGGAAATTTCGGGTGGAGGATTTCTTTTTGATACAGGATCGCACATGATTAATACAGTTGTGGATCTTCTGGGAGATGATGTTGCCTCGGTAAATGCGCAGTTTGATAACTGCGGGACACCGGTGGAGATTACATCATCGGTGATTGGTCGTTCAAAGGGTGGAATTCAGTTTTCTCTCTGTGCGGGAGGCGATTCTATTTTATGCCAGTCAGGTGTTTTTCTCCTTGGAGATAAGGGAGTTATCGAAACGGGTATTTGGGGAGAGAAATTGGCGATCAAAACAGCAAAGAATCCAGAATTTACGCCGATTCCTGTTCCGAAATCTTATTCTGTGTGGGAACAATTTCTGAAAATCAGAAACGGAAAAATGGAAAATCCCTGTCCCGCGGAAATTGGCTTACGATTTGCCCATTTAATGGATCTCATCCGGAAGAGTGCGGAAAGGTAACAGGGGTGCTGCATTCTTCATTTTCATTTTTTAGAAAGTTTCTCAGAGGATCTGCGAAAAGGATTCCGTTGAAATTGAGATGAAATCTGTTCTAATGGGATCATCACCGTTAAGCCCACTCTGATGTATTCCTGGTTTCGTAGCTCTGTATTCTCCCTTTTGGGGAGAGGTGTACTCTTTTCTTTTTGTTTCGTGTTCATTTCGTATGGGCAAGCGGATTTACGCGAAACACTGGATGAATTTACAGGCAAGTGGGAAGGAGAATATAAAATCTATGCTTTGGATGGTCATTTCAATCGAGCGTATACAGCACATCGGAAATATGAATGGAGGAATGGTGTTCAACGAGTCGAATCGACTTACAGTGGGGCTGGGGAATCAAAACATTTCCAGGGAGAAAATTCGATACGGTTAGGACGAATTTACAGTAGTATATCTTCCCATGGCCGGCCTGTGGAAAATTTTGAAGGGGAGGTTAGTAAAAAGGGTATTTTATGGAAAAATATCCATAACAAGAATCGAAATTACAAAGAGAGAATTGTGCAGACTCCGGAAGGTGTTAAACTTGAAACAGAGGGGTTTGAAGTTTTTCCAGCACGTGGTATTTCGGGATTGGTAAAAGTTGTTGGCGTTTTCCATCGACCAGGAGTTGTTTTGTCAGAGGAAAAGCAAAAGGATGATTCTCTTGCGGGCGAATCGAGGACGGTTGTCGCGGAAAGAAGTTTGGAGCAGAGGATATCTGAAAAGATGGATTATCTGAAAACTCAAACAGAGAAGGAGGAGACGGCTCGGGTTGCTCTGCTGGAAAATGAGATAAAAGAAGCATCTGCCGAAATAAAAACTCTCAAGCAGTATTTAAGTGAATCCAAAGAAACGGTACAAGATTTTTTGGCCGAAAAACAATTATTAGAGAAACGACTCGAACAGATAACGACAGATCGTGATGGTCTTAAGTCTTCATTGGAAGACAGTAGGGTGGCCTATCAAAAGAGAATTGATGGCTTGGAGGCAAAAGAAGCGCGAATAAAAGACTTAGAAGAAGAACAAGCGAAATGGATTGTTGCCAATAAGGGCCTGAATGAACAAGTGAGTTCATTAAGAGATGAAATTAACTCTATTCAAAAAACGAATACAGGCTTGATTCAAGAAAAAGAAGATTTGCAAGCAAAATTTCTGTTAACATCGAATGAAAAAGAAACGGCTTTGCGCAGGGAAATCGAACAGAGAGATATTCAGTTAAAGGAAATGAAAGGAATGCAACTCTCTCTGGAAAAAAGTAAAACTGAAAATGCCGCTCTGGGAGTTAAAGTGAAATCTCTTTCTGCAGAGTTAGTTGAATTGCGGGATCAAGTGGAGACTAAGGCGGAACTTTCTGATCAGGCAGTGACCCAGATGGAATCTCTCAAAGCGGAGAATCAGAAATTGTCTGATATGCTTGCTCTCCATAAAAATCAGGAAGTTTCTTTCAAGGAAGACTTGAGTCAGTGGGAAGCGAGCAAAGCCGTTTATGAAGGGAAACTCAAACAGGTGAGTGATGAGCGGGAGAATGAGAGGAAAGATCATACAGAGGAGCTCACCGCGGTAAAATTGGAGGTAAAGCGGCTTGAGGAAGAAGCTGGCGGCTTCATAGAAGAGAAATCAGGTCTTTTAAAAACAATTGGAGAGATGAAGACCGCAGTGGCGAAGTTTGAACAAGAGAAGAAGAATTTTGAGCTTTCCAGCGCAAAAACTGCAGCTGAATTAGCTGCGTTTCAGTCTAACAGCGCCTCTGTAGAAGAGAAGTTGCGTGAGTACGAGTCGAAATTGCAGGTTGTTGTGCGGGAGCGTGATTTGTTGCAGAAGGAAAAAGATGCTATCGAATCAAAATTTTTCCAGAGAGATAAAGAAAGAGAGGCAACGGAAAAGAAATTGGTGGCTCTGGCTGCGCAGATAGATGACTTGAGTAGAGAAAAGGCGGCTTTAGTAGGAGAGATGAAAGAGTCGCAGAAAGCATTACTTGCTGAAAGAGATAGACTTGCTCAGGAAGAGAAAAGGGTTGAGCAGGAGATTCTTCGATTGAAAGGGGATCTGTTGAAAGTGGAAGAAGCCGCTAAGGTAAGTGCCACACAGTTGGCTTCTTTAGAAAAACAAAAGAAGTCCGAAGCAAATAGTCAGTTGAAAGAATTGATTGAAGAGAAGAGCATGCTCCAGAAAAAGGTGAAGTTAATGGAAGGGCAGCTAAGATCCTTTGATCAATCAAATGCAGATTTGACACGTGAAAATGAACGATTGGTTCAGCGTCAAAAAGAGTATGAACGAATCAGTGCGGGAAATGATTCACTTATCAATGGTCTGCGAATTTCACAGGCTGAAGTAGAATCTTTAAAAGCGGAACTGGCCGAGTTGAAAGGAAGGTCATCTCTACCGGTGCAGCGTCCGGCTTCAGTCAGTAGCGGTTCGCGGAAAGGATCTCCAAAGATCAATGCTCAGGTTATTTCCGGAACGCGTTCAACACCTTTGCGACCACAAAATGAGATCAATGAGGTGATCTCCGGTTTCAAAATAATCGGAGTAAATCGTTCACCCAGGGGTGACAAAATCATTCTTAACGGACAAGTATTTCAGGTAGGTGAAATTGTCGATTATGCCAGGGAAATAACGTTTCTTCGTTTAGAATCGGATGTTATTATTTTTGGTGGTCCGGATAAATCCGAGTATCGGTTGAAGTTGTAAGAGAAAACTTTTTCTCGCCTCATTTTGCTTCCTTAAGCGGCTTTTTTGAAAATTTGCTCGTCCTAAGAGTTGTGCATTTTTTGTTCATGTGAAGGGGGCTCTCCATGATTGGTTGGGGCATTCATTTGTCATACTGTTCTAGGGAGAGGAGGATCCCAGAGGGAAGATTTGCAAAAAGAAGTTTGCATTTTAATATTAATCATTCTTTTATTATAATCAATTAATAATTAGAAAAACTAATAAATGACCAAATTTGTAATCTTATGAGCGTAAAGGTAGTTATTTTGCGAAAAGTTCCGGTGGAGAAGGCACAAGCTCTTAAACCTCTGCTGATAAAGCTCCGTTCCTTGGCTCTGGAACAGCCGGGTTATATTTCGGGAGAGACTTGGATAAGCAGGGACAATCCAGAGGAAGCTCTTGTGATCAGTAATTGGGATTCGGAAGAAAAATGGGATGCATGGCTAAACCATGCCGAAAGGGAGAAAGTCCAGAGTGAAATCGATACACTTTTGGGGCGTCGAACGAGGTATCAGGTTTATTTCGCCGGTTGATTTTTAAAGATGATGAAATCAGAAAAGGAATCGATTGAAACGTTAATGGCGCTGCGAAAAAAGGCCCGTGCTGGTGGTGGCCTGGAGCGAATGGAGAAGCGGCGTAGTCAGGGGAAACTTTCGGCACGTGAGCGGTTAGAATTGTTGCTGGATGAGAATAGTTTTGAGGAGTTTGATATGTTTAAAACTCACCGATGCCGGGATTTTGGAATGGAGAAGCAGGAGTTCTTCGGTGACGGTGTGGTAACGGGGTATGGAACGATTGAAGGTCGGTTGGTTTATGTCTTTTCCCAGGATTTTACTGTTTTGGGCGGTTCTCTTTCAGAAACTTATGCAGAGAAGATCTGCAAGGTTATGGATATGGCTGTAAAGAATGGAGCTCCGATCATTGGCCTGAATGATTCTGGTGGCGCCCGCATACAAGAGGGGATTGAGAGTTTGGCCGGATATACGGATATCTTTTTCAGAAATGTAATGGCTTCCGGAGTGATTCCACAGATTTCGGGAATTTTTGGCCCTTGTGCCGGGGGAGCAGTCTATTCTCCTGCACTGACGGATTTCACAGTTATGGTGGATAAGGGCAGTTATATGTTTTTAACAGGTCCTAAGGTGGTGAAGGCAGTGACTCATGAAGATGTGACGGTTGATGAGTTGGGAGGAGCGGAAGTCCATACAATGAAGAGTGGAGTCGCGCATTGTTCGGAAGCGACGGAAGAAGAGGCTTTGCAGTTGATCCGTCGCATGCTGTCGTTCATGCCGCAAAATAATTTACAGTCCTCGCCATACGTTCCCACTGATGACCCCGATGATCGATCAGTGGATGTTCTGGATGAAATTGTGCCGGACAGTCCAAATGTCGCCTATGATATGAAGGAGGTTATCTTTCAGACAGTGGATGATGGAGATTTTTTGGAGATTCAGCCGAATTATGCCCCGAACCTGATTGTAGGGTTCGGACGATACGGAGGAAACTCCGTTGGAATCGTTGCCAATCAGCCGACTCATTTGGCGGGGGTTCTGGATAATGATTCGTCCATTAAAGGCGCACGGTTTGTACGTTTTTGTGATGCCTTTAATATTCCTTTAGTAACATTGGTGGATGTGCCCGGTTTTCTTCCCGGAACGGCCCAGGAACACGGAGGCGTTATCCGTAATGGTGCCAAAATGTTATATGCTTATGCTGAAGCGACTGTTCCAAAGGTGACAGTCATCACTCGGAAATCTTATGGCGGCGCTTATTGTGTGATGAGCTCGAAGCATCTGCGGGGAGACATTAACTACGCTTGGCCTACGGCCGAAATTGCAGTGATGGGAGCGAAGGGTGCGGTGGAGATTTTGCACGCACGAGAGGTTAAAAATTATGAAGGTGATCCGGCAGAGTTAATCCAGAAGAGAGAGCAGGAATATTCTGAAAATTTTGCCAATCCGTATGTCGCCGCAAAAAGGGGTTATATTGATGACATTATTCGTCCACATCGGACGCGTATCCGTATCATTAAAGCGCTGACGATGTTGGCTAATAAACAGGATGCAAATCCTCCGAAGAAACATGGCAATATCCCTCTGTGATTTCGAGAGACTAGCGAAAGGTAACTAAAATGGATTTGGCATTCAGTTGGCAAAATGTCTTAGACGGGGATGGTCTCTGGGTAACAGTTACGGGAATGACCATTGTTTTTCTCGGGCTGATCATCATCAGTGTTTTTATAGCCTCTCTGCCTCGTGTTCTGGCTTATCGTGATTCTTTTCAGCAAAAAACGAAGAAAGAAAAAGAGGAATCAGAAGAAGAGGATGAAAGAATTGACGAAGATATTCTTGCGGCAATTAGCTACATTGTCTGGTGCGAAAAAGAAGAATTGGAGTCTTCGGACCGTCAGATAATCACAATGCCAAAGGGAGAGAGTAATTCCATATGGGCTCAGGCCGGCAGGATGAAAACATTATCATTATCAAGCAGAAGATAAAATGCGCACTTACAACATAATCGTCAATGGTCGACCCATTACTGCAGAAGTAAAAGAATTTTCGCAGGAATCAGCCCGGATAGAAATAGAAGGCAATAGCTACAAGATAGAGCTTGCTTCAGTCGAAACGAAGGCTCGACCAAAAGTTCCTCCAGCTCGAAAAGTGGAAAAGTCCGTCGCGACAGTTACTCCGGCGATGAAACCTGCTACGCAAGGCGGCGCGATAACAGCTCCTCTTCCAGGAGCCATCCTCGAAGTTTATGTCAAGGTGGGGGATAGTGTCTCTGCCGGACAAAAGGTGCTGAAGATGGAGGCGATGAAGATGGAAAATGAAATCAATGCGACGGCAAATGGGGTCGTCAGCTCCATCGCGGTCAAGGCAGGTGATGTGGTCAATCAAGGGCAGCTCCTGTTGTCGGTTGAATGAGCATAGCTCAAAAAAGAAATTAAAAAATGGATACACTGTTTAATTTTCTTATTGACACAGGTTTTGCCGGAATGACCTGGGGGAATGCTATCATGATTCTTATTGGAGGGATATTTATTTATCTTGCGATAACAAAGGACTATGAACCTCTCTTGCTTTTGCCGATTGGTTTTGGCGCTATTCTTGGGAACATCCCATACGCTGAGGGAATGAGTTTAAGTGTCTATGACGAAGGGAGTGTGCTGCGCTATATCTATTTTGGGGTTAGCCAGGGTGTCTTCCCTCCTCTGATTTTTCTGGGAATTGGCGCGATGACTGATTTCTCGACCATGTTGTCAAATCCCAAGTTGGTTCTGCTGGGGGCCGCTGCTCAGGTGGGTATTTTTCTTACGTTAATCGGAGCTCTTTTCTTAGGATTTTCTCCAGCGGAGTCTGGTGCGATTGGTATCATTGGTGGCGCTGATGGACCGACGGCGATTTTCCTTTCGTCAAGATTGGCTCCGCATCTACTAGGCGCGATTGCCATTGCAGCGTATTCTTATATGGCGCTTGTTCCGGTTATTCAGCCTCCTATTATGAAGCTTCTGACAACTCGGAAGGAGCGGCTCATTCGGATGAAGCCACCCAGACAAGTATCAAAGAGAGAGCGTATTATCTTTCCAATTGCCGCCTTTTTGATTTGTGCGATGATTGCACCTGGCTCGATCGTCCTGATTGGGATGTTATTTTTTGGAAATCTGCTTAAAGAAAGTGGAGTGACAGAACGACTGGCCAATACTGCTCGTCATGCGATGATCGATATTGTGACGATTTTGTTGGGATTCTCGGTTGGCGCGAGCACACAGGCGCAAACTTTCCTCAAGCCTGAGTCATTGTTGATCTTTGGATTGGGAGCCTTATCATTTTGCGTGGCGACAACCGGAGGTGTTCTTTTTGCCAAGTTTATGAATTTATTCTTAAAAGAGAAAATAAATCCGTTGTTGGGCGCAGCTGGAGTCTCCGCGGTTCCGGATTCTGCCAGAGTGGTCCAGATGGTAGGCCGGGAAGAGGATCCGGATAACCATTTGTTGATGAATGCCATGGCGCCCAATGTTGCGGGCGTGATTGGATCAGCTATCGGAGCAGGCATCCTCTGGTCTGTCTTGATGCATTGAGGTTATTTTAAAAAAGATTTTTCAAGGACTTTCGGAGAAAGAAAATCTCTGTCCGTTTTCATTTTTTAAAGTTACGTATTTCTTGGATACAGAACATTTTCTTTGATTTATTAAATGGATGTGGGCTTGAAAGGCATGCTGACACCATCAGGCAACCCCTCCCATCCTTTCAAGTCCCACAAATGCATAGGTGCGACCGTCAATAGCGCGAATTTTAGCCCCCTCTGGCTCAGCTCCTCTATCATAACTTCGCTTATTTGTTTCACTTCCAGCACCGTGGAAGAGACCGGATATCACTGCAGTGATATGTGTTATTTCACTACGATCATCTATGAACTCTTCCGATGAACTCCAAATGTTGGAGGATAGCGCACCATATGCATAAAATTTTTCATTATAATCTCCATCCGTAGCTCTATTTATGGGGATGGTTTTCAAATCTCCCAGCTTTTCATCTTTTTGCCATGCTGCCGCATGGGGGAAGGCATTGGTGATCACGATTAATGTCAACAGTGTCAGCAACTGAAATTTGTGGAGCATGAGCAGATACTTCATAAAAACTCCTTTCGGAATTCGGTAGAGAAATTATGGTATATCTCGGTTATTCAATGAAAATTAGAAGGAAATGAGGATCTCATTATTCTTGTCGGTTACTGAATATGTCCAAAATCTGACGACTTACTTGTTTCTATTTGTAGTGTGGCGCTGTAGAACAATTTAGATAAGGTGAAAGTTGGCAGAACCTTTCTGAAGTTTGCCTGGTAAAGAGCCTTGGGAATTTCTACGAAACCGAAGGTATTTGAAATTTCCAAAGACTTTTGAGATTACCTGTTTCCTGTATCCGAAGTACTTCATTCCATTTACAGGTTCTTTCGGAACGTGTGACGGATCCAACCTTGATTTGCCCAGAATCAAGACCTGTTGCCAAATGGCTCAGGGTAACATCTTCACTTTCACCGGAACGGCCGGACATGATTGCATTCCATCCAGCTTCTTTGGCGGCTTGGGCAGCTTCGATCAATTCTGTGATAGTGCCGCATTGATTTGATTTTAAAAGGACGGCATTACAGGCATGGCTTTCACCTGCTTTTCGGATGAGATCGGCATTGGTAGTGAGATAATCATCACCGATGATCTGAACGCGATTTCCCAACATTTCGGTTATGGCGATGAACCCTTCCGTATCATCTTCATCGAGAGGGTCTTCCAGAGAATTGATGGGGTAGTCTTCGCACCATCTCTGCAAGAGCTTAATCATTTCGTCTGTGGAGAAACTGCGTTTTTCGAGGGCAAATTGATAGGCGTCTTCTTTGTGGAATTCTGTGGCGGCGACATCAAGCGCAATAGAAATGTCTTGGCGTGGTTTAAAACCGGCCGATTCGATCGCTTCGGTAAGGGTGTGAAGAACTTCCTCATTGCGTTGAAAATCGGGCCAAAGTCCACCTTCATCGCAAATGCCCATTAGATTGCCTTTTGCTTTCATGATGAAGCTAGCTGCTTGATAGACTTCGGCTGTCCATTCAACGGCTTGGGCGAAAGAGGTTGCGCCATTGCAGATGATGAGGAAATCCTGAATATCAATCCGGTTATGGGCATGGGCTCCTCCTCCAAAAATTTGAATCATTGGAATGGGGATATGACATTCTTGTGGATTTAGTCCTGCCAAGTTTGCCAGATGATGCCATAGAGGAAGTTTAAGTCCAGCAGCGGCAGCCCAGGAGACCGCGGAGGAAACAGCCACAAGAGCGTTGCCCCCCAAGCGCGATTTTTGAGGGGTTCCATCCAGTGCAATCAAGCGTTGGTCGATAATTTTCTGTTCTTTTGCATCCAATCCGATCAAAGCCTCGGTGATTTCAGTGTTAACGGAATGGACTGCGTTGTTGACTCCGTATCCGCCTAGTCGTTTTTCGCCATCCCGAAGATCCAATGCTTCACGTCGACCAGTGGACGCCCCAGAGGGAGCAATGGCGCGACCAATGGCTCCATTGGCCAGATGAACTTCAGCTTCCACAGTGGGTCGGCCTCGCGAATCCCATACTTCTCGTCCTGTGATTTTTGTAATTTGTGTGTCAGACATGGATCATTTTGTCAGTTGAGGGCCTCAATAGAATGAGGCAGAGCGTAGACGGAACTTTGAGGGTTTCGGAGTTCCTTCAATGCTAAAGAGCGCACTGTTTCCCGGGCAGATTCGTTGAGATATTCCACGGGAGATTTCCCGTCAACTCTTGCCAGAAAGAGAGCAGGCAGGAGAGTGGCCGTGCGGGCTGCCAACTCATCTTGCAAGGAAGATGGCATAGCAGTTAACCAGGATTGATAGAGTTTTTCAAAAGCAGTTAACAATTCAGTGGAGTGAGCAGGAAGGTGGATGGCTTTTAAGAGAAGGTGGTTAAGGCAGAAAGCAATATCAAAGGTTGGATCTCCGTACCAGGCACATTCCGCATCGATAAAGACGGGTTGTGCGGTCTCATTTCGGAGAAAGATATTCTTGGGGCTAATATCTCCATGAACAAGAGCCATCCTGGTTTTTGCAGTCGTATCAATAATTGAATTGATGGCATCGTTGAGGTCAGGGTAACGATCGATAAGAGACTTGAAATAGGGATCAAGTCGGAGTGCATAAAAGAGTGTATCTGTGGAGAACCGGGCAGCTAATTCTGGATTGTGCAGTGTCGCGCTGTGAATGGTTCCCAATGCCGTTCCAACGTTTTGGGCATCGTTCGACTCAACCTTGCCAGCGAGTAGTTTATCTTTCCACAAGGTGTAATCTTTTGGTGGAAGGTATTCGATGAGGGCCAGACCTCTTTTTTCGTCCTGGGCCAGTACTTTGGGGGCAATTTTGGGCAGGATTTGTCCGGCACAGGTCAGCCAGGCCATTTCAAAGTTGTTTCGTTCGACGGGAGCAAACCACTCATCTTTTACTTTTAGTTTTGGCAAAGCCCGTTTGGCACAGAAATGAACGTTTTCATTTTCAGGAAGAGATATGCGAACGATGTCAGATGAGACACCTCCTTGAAGAGGCTTGATCTTGAATCCATTCGTGCAGGGAATGTCCGCTTTCTTTAAGAGGTTGGTGATTTCATTTTGCCATTCGTTGTCCTTCATAAAGAAAGGTATTTTTAGGATGTCTGTGCCAAACGCAAAAGTTCGGCAATTTTTTTATCCAGTCGTACTGCAGAAACAGGAGTGGCTGTTCCCAATTCCTGGGCAAATAGGCTGACTCGGAATTCCTCAATCATCCAACGTAATTCGTTGATAGCCTCCAGGACTGCTGGATCTTTGGGGGAAGATTCAATCCATTGAGCGAGTTTTTGATCGTATGGTCGAATCAACGCGGCCTTTTCTGCATCTTTGGAGGCCTTTAAACGAGCCCTTTCAAGGCGAATAGAGATGGCTTTGAAGTAACGTTTAAAGTGCTGGAGTTGTGGAAAAGGGGTGTGAAGGAGGAAATGGGAAGGTGCTAGGCGTTCGATATCTTCTTTCAATCCGGAATAGGTTTTTTCGCTGTGTAGAAGAGAGTCACGTTGTTTAAGAATGGACTCAAGTTGATCCATAAATCGGTATAAAAGGCCTTTGCTATCATCTTTAGCCGTAGCCAGAGTTTTGTGGTAAGCGGATCGCGTCAGTGGGTGAACCGAACGTTGGCAAAGAAAAGAATGAAGATGGGTATAGGTTTGTCGTTTGAGAGTTTCTAGAGGAGCCAGGGTAATAGCCAACAAGCCGAGCTTCGAAAGGTCTTTGAGGTCTTTTTCCAGCCAAGCCAGCTCATAACGCAGGTCTATACTGAGAAGTTTTGTGATACCTCTTGCTGTTTGTGTCTTTGCTGTGGTGGGATCCCTAAAAAGGCGCAGGGCAACAGACTCTTCTTCTACTCTCAGCCCGGGATAGGCGTAAACAGGAATGCCGGAAGATTGCGTGATTTCGATCCGTTCTGGAAGCGAGTCGATATCCCACGTCGGGAGCGAGGGTCTTTCCCATTTGTCAACTGCTTTCTTCCAGGGCAAGGACTTGTTCTTCAGCGAAGCATTTTTTTCCTGTTGATCGAGGGCTTTCTGGATTTGATCGAAATCTCGATTGGTTGTGATCGTCTGGTTTTTCGAGTCCACAACGTTTAAGCGAATTTTCAAATATTCGGGAAGATTTTCAGGATGCCAGTCTTCGGAGATCGTATCGATATTGTATTCGTTTTTTAGATATGAAGAAAGACTCTCGACAAGGGTCTGATGTGTTGGCTTTAATTCGCGCGCGATTTTTTTTACTTTCTCTGGAATGGGGAGAAGTTTGACCCGAAGATGTTTCGGTAGATTACGTAGGAGATGAAGGATTTTTTCCTCGAGATGCCCGGGGATTAGCCAGTCAATCATCCCTTTCTGTAGATCCCGAGCTTGTTTGGGAGAAAGGCTCAGGGTTACACCATCGTCTTCTTCCCCGGGTTTGTAGGTGTAGGAGAGAGGAAGAGCCGAGTTTTGTAGCGATATTTTTTCAGGAAAAGCTTTTCGATCGATATTAGCGATGCCTTTTCCAAGGAGATCACTTTCTTGCAGGAAGAGGCACTTCTTGTCCTTCGGTTTGAGATTACGGCAAAATCGGTTGAGATCATGAATGGAAGATACGTTCTGAAGATGCCGAGTGTAAAATCGGTAAAGGGCTTCGTCGAGATTGAGGTAATCGCTACTGCGGAGCCGGGTTTGCAGAGCTTCGATTTTTTTTCTCAGAGAACGGTTGTGTTCAAGAAAGGGATGAGGGCTTTCAAGTGTGTCGTCGACCAGAGCTGATCGGATAAAGATTTCGGTGGCTTGTTGGGAGTTTATCGCACCATAACTGACACGTTTTTGACTTATCTCGAGTCCGTGAATACGGATACTTTCTTTGACTAAAACCCACGCAGAATCAGGATGATAAGTGGGTTCACTGTAGCTGGATTTACAGATATGTGCTCCAAGTTCAACGGCCCATTGAGGATCGATTCGTGCGGTTGTTCGAGCATAGAGGCGGTTGGTTTCAACAATTTCTGCGGCAATGATCCAGTCCCTTTTCTTTTGTAGTTGGGCAGGCTTCTTTTTTTGCGTTTTTTTACCTGGTTTAAGTGCTTTCTTTTCGAAGAGTCCGGATCCCGGAAAGATCATGACTTTACGATCTCCGGCTGCTCGAAAGAGGTTTCCTTCATCGCGATAAGCGATATTGACAAGGAGTCCTGGTAAGATGGATCTATGAATGGCCTGGTAGGCACTACCTCCAAATTTCCAGGCGGCATCGTCCTGCGAGTTGAAAGAAGACTTTTGATAAAAGGCTCGATTTTTTTCTTTATGGGTTCTTGGCAGAGAACCTTTGAGTTGAGCATGAATATCTCTCCATTCTCTCATTCGAACATAAGAGAGAAAATGGCTTTTGCAGAATTTCCGAAGGTTGCGCTGGGTCATGCTCTCGCATTTATCATGATAGGCATTCCAGATGTTCAGTAGTGTGAGGAGGTCGGATTGTGGATGGATAAATTTTCGATGAGCTTGGTCGGCTGCTTCTTTTGCTTCCAAAGGACGTTCGCGGGGATCTTGAATGCTCAGAGCGGAAGCAATAATGAGAACTTCGTGCAGAGCTTGTTCTTTGAATGCCTGAAGTATCATCCGACCAACAATTGGGTCGACGGGTAGTTGAGCCAGTTGTTGGCCTAACGGGGTGAGGTTTTCATTTTTATCGAGAGCTCCTAACTCTTTGAGCAGTTGATATCCGGCTCGAATGGCATGGGGCAGGGGAGGATCAATGAAGGGAAAGGTTTCGATTTTTCCGAGTCGAGAGGCCTGCATGCGGAGAATCACTTCAGCCAGATTGGATCGGAGGATTTCAGGTGGTGTAAATTCCGCCCGCTTCAGAAAATCCGTTTCAGAATAAAGGCGAATACAGATGCCTTCTGCCATACGTCCGCAACGCCCCTGTCGTTGATTGGCGCTGCTTTGCGAAATAGATTCAATCGGTAGGCGCTTTGTTCGAGTCCTGGGATTGAAGCGACTGATGCGGGCATCACCTGTATCAATAACATAATGGATACCGGGAATGGTAAGAGAGGTTTCAGCGATGTTGGTCGAAACAACGATCTTGCGGTTTTGAATCGAAGTGAAAATCCGTTGCTGATCTCCGGCAGAGAGGCGTCCGAAAAGCGGTAGGATGGCTGCATTTGTATTGAGTCGGTCCTTCAATAAATCAGTGGCTTCTCTGATGTCGCGTTCAGTGGGGAGAAAGATAAGGATATCTCCAGATCGAGTTTCGCTCAGGATGCGTTTAACAGATTCAACGACAGCATCAATGGGGGTAAAATCTCCGGAATCGACTGCCAGTTCATCAATAGGTGAATAGATGGTTTCCACCGGGAAGGTTCGTCCGGAGACTTCGATGACCGGGGCGTTGTCAAAGGCTCGGGAAAAGGCTTCAGTGTCGATAGTGGCTGAGGTAATGACGATTTTTAAATCCGGGCGTTGATGACGAAGTTGATTGAGATGCCCGAGTAGGAAGTCTATGTTCAGGCTGCGTTCATGTGCTTCATCGATAATGAGAGTATCATAAGCTTGCAATTGTGGGTCGCTTTGAACTTCGGCTAAGAGGATACCATCGGTCATAAACTTGATGGTAGTTTCCGGAGCAGTCTTGTCAGAGAATCGAATTTTGCAGCCGACTTCTTTTCCCCATTGGACTTGCAGTTCTTGAGCAACTCTTTTGGAAATAGAAAGAGCGGCAACTCTACGAGGCTGAGTACAGCCGATATGAGTGACTCCAGCTTCTAAACAAAGTTTTGGCAGTTGCGTTGTTTTACCAGATCCAGTTTCACCGGCGATGATGATAACCGGATATGTCTGGATAGCAGCGATGATTTCTTTTCTTCGGGCCGCAATAGGCAAGTCCTCTGGGTATGTGATATGCCAGAGGCTTTTTGCGGAAGCACCTTTGCCCGGTGAAAGTTTACGTTTTTGGCGGTTTGCCATGACAGAACCGCCACTATCGGGGATTTAACGGAAAAGAGTTAAGCTTTTTTTGTGTGAGATAAGATTTATCCCTTATTCCACCGGGCATTGATATCTGCATGCAATTTGTCGAAAGTTTCTTCAGACATGCCATGAGTGACTCGAAAGCCTAATTGTTGATCGATGAATTCTTCCACGGGAATCCATTGATCGCCGTATTTAACTTTATGAGTCCAGGCGCAAACCAGGAGCAGTTCCTCTTTCTTTTGGCTTTCCTGAATGTAGTGGAAGGTGATCCAGATATTCATTACTCCGGTTAAAGCGACGAGAGCGCAGGCTACAATGATTGTGTTAGTGGAGTAAGTCACCTCGGAAGTGTTACCGCTCCAAGCAGCGATTAAGCCGTACTGTGCGTTGAGACAGATGAATGAAATGATGAGCGCATAGGAAAGCACTTGGGCAAGGAGGATAGCTGAGTGGATTTTTTTCACCTCTTTTTTCTTACGGCATAAAGGGGTCGGTCAAAGCGGTAGGTTTGAAAAAAAAATGAATGGAAGATAATAAAAATGATTTTCAGGGAAGGCCATGGATAAAAACACTCAACCATGGTTCAGTCTCTACCGAGGATCTTGGAGCGAGTTTCTCTATTGAGGTTGCGGAAAAGGGGAAAGCCATTCAACTTACTGAGAAATGAGTCAATCGGATGATAAAGATGAAGAAGTGATCGAGTTGGAACCCAAGAGTCCTATTCGATGGAGTGTGGTCTTGTCTTTGGTTGTGGCATGGTGTATTGTGCTTTTTTGTGCCCTGACTTTCAAGATGCCGCTCGTTCGAATTCTCTTACCTTTGATTCTATTGATTTTGGTTGTTTATTTGGGGTTTTGTTCCTTTGTTTTGCTGAAAAATAGAAAGTAATTATATATGAAAAGTAATATCTCGCTTGCGATTGTCGGTCTAATAGTGGTCATCCTTGGTTTAGGAACCTTCTTTCTCGTTGATATTGCGACGATTGAGGGAAACGAGATTGGGGTGAAGGAAACATGGACTGGGGGTGTTTTGGAAGATCCCTTGCCTCCCAAAACGTATGTGTTGATTCCAGGGTTTACGCAGAAGATTTTTAAGTACGATATGTCCAGTCAGGTCTTTGTCATGAATGATCAGCCGGATGCGACTTATGGAGCCGGGAGAACGCAAGATAGCTACATGGTTCAGTCATCTGAAGGGCAGGACATGAGGATTTCCCTGAATGTTCGCTGGCGGAGAAATCCGGCGAAAGTGGTGGAACTTCATAAAACGGTCCGCTATGCGATAGAGGAAAAAGTTTTGCGCCCGGAAATCATGCGTATCGTCAAGGATCGTGCGACAACACGTGAGGCGATTGATGCCTATGCGGGCACAGGATTGGTAGAATTGCAGAGTGATATTTCAAGCGCGTTGCAGGCGCCCGATGGCGAATTAAGTAAAAGGGGGGTTATTGTGGAAAATTTTGTGATTGAGCACATTGGTCTGG
>JANQKU010000186.1 GCA_028280955.1 Opitutaceae bacterium | reverse complement strand
CGAATAATATAAGGAGCTTCAACGACAGCGGGGTGCATCGGACGATTACCAAAAACAATAATACGATGGGGATCACTGATGACGGCGTGAGCTCCAAATTTGGTCAATTCCGGAAGCCAGGAAAAACCACCTTCATAAACTTTATTCCAAAAGTGCATCACACCATCGGATTTAGTCGCTAAAGCAATCATGGGTGGGAGTAAATCGACAGGGAAATAGGGCCAGGGAGCTGCTTCAATTTTGGCGAGTAAATTTGTGGTATAGGGCTGCTGGATTTGAAACGATTGTTGGGCAGAACAGATAGCCGTATTGTTTTCATATTGAATGGAAATGCCCAGTTTTTCGAAGGCACGATTAATAAGAGAAAAATGGTGTGGAATAGAACTGTTCACACGAACTTCTCCACCGGTGATGGCGCCAATAGCAAGAAAGGTTGCAATCTCATGATGGTCAGACGCGATGGTAGCTTCAGTGCCTTCAAATTGTTCCACTCCTTCAACTTGCAGTACATTTGTGCCAATCCCATTAATGCGAGCACCCATTGAAACGAGAAACCGGCAAAGGTCCTGAACATGTGGTTCGCTTGCGGCATTGGTTAAGGTGGAAACACCTTTTCCTAAAGCCGCTGCCATAACAAAATTTTCTGTGGTTGTGACAGAGGTATAATCCGCCCAATAATTAGTGCCGATGAAGCGGTCTTTGATGGAAAGAGATAGAGTGCCGTTGCTTGAAACGTCAGCTCCGAGTTGAGAAAAAATTTCGAGATGTGGATCCAGTTCTCGAATGCCAAGAGAACAACCTTTAGGGTTGGAATTGAACGAGAGTGATTTGAATCGATAGAGAAGAGGCGCAAAAAGAAGGACTGATGAACGCATGCCTTGAGGGAGTGCTTCTTCAGGAAAATCTTTCTCCAAGCTAGAGTGGTCTAAAATAATTTTTTTAGCATCGCGATCCCATTCAATTTGGGAACCCATACTACGGAAGAAAGTAACGAGTTTTTCGGTATCTGTGATAGAGGGGACATTGTGTAACGTGACAGGATCCGTTGTCAGAAGACTGGCACAGAGAATAGGAAGAACAGCATTCTTATTACCTGAGGGTGTTATTTCACCTGAGAGGGGTCTGCCGCCATGCACAATAAGGTCTGCCATAAATATCCGGAGGGAAATTTGAAGTTTCGAACTGGAAGAGCGGCTTTTCAACTTCAATATCTCCCTTAGGTCAAAAATAGGAAGAAACCAATAGAAACTGTGAGAGGTTTGGAAGGGAAGACACAGAGGTTTTACTACCTATACTGGGGGCAAAAACTGAAATTTCAGCCAATGCCCCCAGTGGTATAGCCCCCCTCCCAGTAGCCCATTAATCGCAATTACCCCTATACGGAAATCCTCTTCTTCCGTTGATTACTGGGCCTTGGAAAATCGTGTCTTCAGCAACTCGGCAAAGCTTTGTTGAGAGCGCTTTTTGAAGTAGAATTAACATGCTTTCTAATTAGTGAACTTATGTTCACTATGTCAACTATGAAGATATATTTTTTTAATTTTTTTAGATCCCTGGGATGATAAAGTTGCTCAAGAAAAATTGAATCGATTTGCTTTGGAAGTGACGCTCTTAGATTCTGCTTAGAATATGATCGAAGGGTTATCGGTACGGAACATGAGGAGATGGGAAGCCTCTGAAGTTCTACAATTTGTTTTATCAATTTTCGAAAAGCACCTTTTCCCTGGTTATCCGGAAACACTATGGACAAATACTTACAAACTCGTGACGGAAGAGTACCTTCTGGTATCGAATGAATCAGCTTTTGCCTGGGTAGCAGAGATAGATGGAAAGATTGTGGGGATGGTTAAAATAAAGCGTGGAAACCACATTAGTTTACTCTTTGTCAAAGAAGAATACTGGGGGACAGGGATAGGGCGGATTTTGCTGGATGCTGCGATTAAGGAAATCTCAAGTAGAATAGAGCCTGTTACCTGTGTGACTCTTAATAGTTCAACATTCGCTCTGGAGTTTTATAAAAAGGCCGGATTTGAATTGGTGGTCGAAGAGAAAATTCTGACTCCTATGAAATTGCAGTGAAGTTGTGTGAAAGAAAGATCAGCTAATCCGCTCTGGTAATTGTTGTCTCCATTTGTTTTTTTGCAGACCAATTTTTTTAGTGGGAATGGGCTGAAATTTGATTTTTTCCAGAAGAGCTGGATCGTGAGGAGTGACCTGGAGGGAGACTGGATCAAAACTCAGTGGGGCCTCTGCAACGATGGTATTTTGGGAAAGTTCCTGATGAATTTGCGGATCATCGTTGAGAAAGAGGGTATAACCTTCCTGACCATCAATATTTAAATAATAAGGATCCCAAAAATCTTCTGGTTCAGTTCGGCGCCGGCAGATACCAGGATTGGCCAGGAGGTTGTCATAAACTTCCGCAGACTGATAAAAATCAAATGCATGGAAATCGTAGACGTCAATCCACCGTCCACTGCCTAAAGAGATATTGCGAGCGATCCGATTTCGTTTGGGAACTGCCGGCTCATCTTCAAGCATTGTTTTTAAAGCGGGATATCGTTCCACGTAAGGGGGTTGATCTGCGTTAAGTTCATGGTAGCGATCCCAGAGCCAGGTGTATTTTCCATTGAAATAATAGTGAGCCCAACTCAGACCCCGGGCGTCGTAATGGATTGAAGGAGCGCAATCAATGTAAAGGTTGTTTTCAACGATATTATCGTGGCCTCCACTCAAAAGAGTCGCGCGTCCCGCTTTGTAGAATATATTGCCATAAACAGTGAAACCCGTGGAAAAATCATCGAGGTAAACCCCCATGACTCCATGGAGACCAGGTCCTTCCAGGTGGTGCCAGTAGTTGTGGCGAATAATGTTTCCCTGCCAGGTATAATCCCGGCCTGTGTGCAAAGCTCCGGCATCTCCTGATTGCCTGATAACATGAAAGACTTCATTGAATTCAATCACGTGATCATTGCCACGCAAATACATCGCTTCAAAGGGTGAATCATGAATGCAGTTGTGGGCGATTCGGTGCCCAACACCATCAAAAAGAATACCAAATTTCCGTGTTTGTAACCACTCGCTGAAATGGTGGATATGGTTATTTCGTATTTCGTGATCAGAAGGTGTCAGTGTCTCACGGTCTCCTCCCTTTAGATGGATCCCGGAGCCAGCGAGGTGGTATAAATCACAACTATCAACAAGGTGTCCATGACCTCCATCGATAGTGATTGCAGTGTCTCCCAGGTTATTAAAGGTGCAGCCAGTTACTTGAATATTTTCACCTTCCGCGATCGAGATCCCTTGACCACGGCTTGTGGTAAAATGAAGTCCTTCGATTTTTAAATAGTTTGTGTTTTTAAGGGAGAAAAGTGGTTTATCTAAAATGGAAATGACGATATCAGTGAGATCCAGCTTTTCGGGAGGGTAGAAAAAGAGATAACCTTTTTCATAATCAATTGCCCAATCTCCAGGAGCTTGAATCTCTTCAAAAACATTTAGGAAGGCATAACGCTGGTTTGTCGTATATCCATAGGTGTGATGTGGCTCGGCTATGGTGATTTCGCGTTTTTCCAGATTGATTGATTTCACTTGTTGAAAGGAATCAGCCCAGTCCCAGGTCCAGTATCCGTGAAGAAAAATCTGATTGTCGATTGACCAACTACTGGGTCTGCCATCATCATAAGAAATTCTGCCAAAATGACGACCGACGGGAACATTGTGAAAACGTTTTTCTCGATCAAGCCCTTCATGAAAACGGGTGGGGCCACTCTGAGGTACGTCGGCTATCTTCAACCATCCTTCTCTGGGATAACGAGCACGCGGCATTCGTATGCCTTGACAAAACACTTCCAAGCCGGGGGGGCCATTTTGAGAAATCATACCTATATCGGTAATGCTCTTTTTGTTAAGATCAGACCAGAGGACCTTATTTCGACTAATTTCCGGTAAACGCGCCAACAGGCTGGGATCGTCGATTGGCTGGAGGTTGGGGAGCGTGATTCCTCCGGAAATTTTTGGTTTCGCACCAGGAGCTGCTTTCCAAATGACAGGGGCGGAAGCTGACCCAGAATCTTCCTCACCAAAGGTAAGCGATTCGGTTAAGGAAAAGTTCCCTTCATGAACGATGACATTGACCCCATTACTTGGCCATGGATTTAATTGTCGGACAGTATTTTGTGCTTGTCGAAGAGTCGCAAAAGGACCGTCGCTCCGATCCTGGTTAGGATCGCTCAAAAGGCCTGACCACTGGTCGTTACCATTTGGAGAAACATGGAAAATCTGAGGCTCAGATTGGAGTGAGTCTGCCATGATGGGAAAGATAGCTAGGATGGTATTGACCGAGTTGCGATCTTTTAATGCGTTTCGACAGTTTTTTTTGAATACAAATACCAAAAAAATTCCTCAGTCTCTACTGGATCCTGATGGTAATCTTATCGGTATCGATGGATCGATTTGACTAATGATTCAACGTTCTCGAAAGGTGCGTCGTTTTCGATTTCGACATAGAAAATGGCTCCGCCGCCAATCTTATGATAGTGGTCGGCGTATTTTCTGATCACGGTCTCGATTTCTGTCGGCGTTCCGCGGGGAATCAATCTCTGTCTATCCGGATGGAGATAAAGGGTTATTTGTTTTTCTCTACAAATATCTCGAAAATTTGGGGATTCTTCAAAGAGGCGGATTTGAGGCCAGAGGCCATCAATCTTCAGGTTAACCAAGTGGTGAAAGATGTCACCGAGAAAACCGCAAGAGTGGAAGAAGATTCTTTTTCCCGCTTTTCGGATGGGATCCATCAGGCGTTCATAGCGCGGTTTAAAAATATCTTTGAACATGGCGGGTGAAATAACAGTGGAGATTTGGGTTCCCCAATCATCACCAAACATGAAGACGTCTACGCCGGCATCGATCATCACATGAACCGCTTCGAGCCAATAATCCGTCAGGCGATCCAAGAAAGTAAAGAGTTCTTCTTCCTGGGAATAAAGATCTACCAAAACGTCATCCATAGGCCTTAAGGCACAAAGTTTTTCAAAGATGGAGATCCATCCGTCAAAAATCAGAAAGTCTGATTTGTGCTGCTCGGTTTTCGCTCGGTCATACGAAGAGGGAGAATTAATTTTGTCATATGAAAAAGGAGGAAAGGTATAATGGGAAGCCGCCTGCCAATCTGAAAAGGGATACGAACGAGGGTGTCCATGAATCCCGTAAACGAGATATTCCCATTCTGTGCCCCATTCATCCGTTTTGATCTCATGATAATGCTCTTTTTCATCGATTGTTTCGGGAGACACGACAGGGAGACTATTAAAAGTAATAGGGTTATCCGGAGGGTATTCGTTAAACAAATCAATTAGCTTCTGTCCGTGAACATGAAGTCCTGCCAAGGAAGGATGGTAAAAGACTGGGATTTTATCAGGGTGCGTAAAATTAAAAGCATCTATCATCCTCTGTCGGGATGAGTTTAACCCAAGATCCCTTGATGAAGAGGGTTTTGCTGATTGGTCGTTCACAGGGCTATGCTTACCGGTCGATGCTTGTTGTCCTGTTCTTTTGTTCTATGAGGCAATGAAATTTGATAGTTTGCGCAGCTATTTACAAGAAATGCAGACTTTCAGAAGAAGGTAGAACGATGGCAAGTCATCCATAAAAAGAGAAATCCCGGTTGGGATAACCGGGGTTTTCGAAAAAAAATACTCACAGGTGATTAATTTTTTTCTGCGTTAGCCTCTTCTTTTTTTGCTTTTGCTGTTTTTTTCACAGCTTTGGGTTTCTTTGCCCGGGGTGGAAATTGAAAACCTGTGCTGCCGTTTGCTTTTAGAACAAGAAAAGCTGAAAAGGGTTTTTTGGTTCGATTGGAAATGAAGCCTGGGATCAGGTCGGTTTTTCCTTCTTGCAGTAGCTTAAGGAAATGTTCTCTGGTAAGTTCTTTTCCCAGAATTTTACGACTTAGACGAGTAGGGAAGGTCTCTTCTTTTCCTTTCATAAGGCGCACTACGTAAGCGGAGGGTGTTTCATAAAGATCGCCATCAGTCCGAGGGCATTTCCCAAAGGGTTCGAGCTTCGTATAATCGATGGGTTCTCCGTTGCCATTTCCCTGGCCATCGAATTCGAATTTAACCTTAAACTCCTCATCGAGCTTAAGTTTGGCTTTAAAGGGACGACCAGCTTTTGAGCGGAAATCTTCGAGAGGGCCGATTTCACGTTTTTCAATTAATTCACGAATTTCGGATTCTTCCATTCTCCGATTACCAATAACTTTGTAGAGAGCAATTTTTCCATCCTGAGAACGAAAGGTCCGCAAGGTCTCCAGCATGGGCTGTCCATCCGTTGGGCTGTTCCAAGTCATCGTAGTGGCGTCTTCGTCGGATTCTGAGAAATTCTGTATGTTTCCGATGACTTTTTTGGTTACATCGACAATTTCCTTCATGAACTGGTCACCTTGGAGCTGACCATGTTCAATCTGATGGAGTTTATGCTCCCATTCACCGGTCAGAGCAGGACTGGTTAATTCTTCAGCTTTTATGGCACAGAGGAAATTCAGAAGGGTTTCTGCTTTTGCCGTGGGGATAAGCTCCCGTCGTTCACGCTCAATGTATTTTTCTCCAATCAGGCGTTCAATAATTTGGGCTCGGGTAGCAGGTGTTCCCAAGCCTTTTTCTTTCATGGCATCGGCCAGTTCTTCATCTTCTACTAATTTTCCGGCGCCTTCCATTGCAGAGAGAAGAGTTGCTTCTGTGTAACGAGCAGGAGGTTTTGTTTTTTCGTCACTGACCTCAAATTCAGAAAGAGATGCACTGGCTGGATCTCCATCGGCGGCCGTTAAGGGTGGAAGAGTAACTCCATTTTCATCTGTAACGTCTTTTCCATAAACAGCCAACCATCCAGGTTGGGTTAGGACTTTTCCCTCCGTTTTGAAGGTATGGTCGGCTATCTGACTTTGACGTGTGGTAACATCAAATTCGGCTGGCGGACAGAAGACAGCGATAAAGCGCCGTGCAATCATGTCATAAACTTTATACTCTTCGTCACTGAGTTTTTTAGGTGCTTGTGCTGTCGGAATGATGGCGAAGTGATCTGAAACTTTGGAATTGTTGAAAATGCGTTTGGTCGGCTTTACCCAATCTTTCTGAAGAACGTGTTTTGCGTGTTCCCCAAGGTTCCCTTCCAGGCTGGCGAGGGTCTCCTGACAAGTTGAAACATAATCTTCCGGCAATGCTCTCGAATCCGTGCGAGGATAGGTGATCATTTTGTGCTTTTCGTAGAGAGCCTGGGCAAACTGGAGGGTTCGACGGGCGGAAAAGCCAAAACGATTATTTGCTTCGCGCTGAAGAGTGGTCAGATCATACAATCTGGGAGGCGCCTGAGTAGCTTTTTTCTTTTCCTCGGTAACAAGCGCTTTTTTGTTTTGCTCGAGAACTTCTTTGATTTGTTGCGCAATGCTTTGATCCCAAATGCGATCTGCCCGATCCAGAGGGTCATCTCCTTTTTTAAAATCAGGCTTTTGATAAACGCCTTCGTAGCTGCCTTGATCTATTTTAAAAGTGCCCGTAATACGCCAAAAATCACGAGGTTTGAAATTTCGTATCTGATTTTCACGTTCCTGGACGATGGCAAGGGTAGGTGTTTGCACACGGCCAACCCCAGCTACGTTTCCAGCTCTGGAACCAAAGAGACGTTTGGTTGCTCCTCTTGTGCAATTGATGCCAATGAGCCAGTCTGCTTCAGAACGACAACGGGCGGCATCAGCCAGGTTTGCCATTTGCTCCCCGTTCCGTAATTTCGAAAAGGCATCCTGTATACCGCGCTGAGTCATGGAGAGCATCCAGAGGCGTTTGACGGGTTGTTTTGCTTTACTGAGCTTATAAGTATAGGAAAAAATCAATTCACCTTCGCGGCCAGCATCACAGGCATTGATAACCGTCCCAATATCTTTTCGACTAAGGAGCTTTTTGATTTCCTGGTATTTCTTTTTGCTTTTTTCGATTGGTTTCAGCTTAAATTTTTCAGGAATGATGGGAAGAGCCGCCAGCCGCCAGAAACTGTATTTTTTATCATACTCCTCAGGCATAGCGAGCTCCACAAGATGACCAACAGCAGATGAAATAACATATTCATCGTTTTCAAAATATTCACCCGTTCGTTTGAACTTGCCGAGGGCACGGCTGAGATCTGCGGCGACACTTGGTTTCTCGGCAATAATAAGGGTCTTCATGTGCAAAATTGGGAGGGATGCTCATCCCCTCAGTGATGGAGTTTCTATCTGACGATCCTGGGGTAAAAGGTGATTCACGGGGGGCTTGTCAAGCCTAGAGCAGTTTTCGTTTATATGGTTACTCAGGTGAATTTCAAAAATCTCCTCGCAAAAAATATCATCTGGTATGGCATGCCAAGAGACAGGCAAATACCGGAAATTTTGCAGCTTTTGACCCTTTTAACATATTATTTTGAAAGAAAGCTTTAATCTAAGATTCCTGATGAAAAGGTATTTGGCTAAGTGCGAAAAAACATCGCAATTCGGACAAAATAAAAAAATGGCAATAATCTAGATTGTATTGAGCTCAGCTAGAGCAGCGTCCAAATCGCTTAAAAGTTTACTGATAGTTGTCTCTGTTTCATCACCCATATTTGAGATCCGGAATGTTTTTCCTTTAATCTTTCCATAACCCCCATCAATAACGCACTGATAGGTGTTTTTGAGGATTTTGTTTAAGCCAGGGATGTCTGTCCCTTGTGTATTGGAAACACATGAAAGTGTTTTACTGGCATACTTGGGTTCCGGGAAAAGTGAAAATCCATTTCGATCAATCCATTGATGGACCATGTTGTTAAGCTTTTCATGGCGAAAATAACGTGCTTCCAAACCTTCTTGCATAATGTCTTCGAGTTTGGATTGAAGAGCATAGATATGGGGAATGGTGGGAGTGCTGGGAGTCATCCCTTTTTCATGATTTTTTTGAAATTCAATGAGATCAAAATAAAAGCCTCTATCTAAAAGATTTGCAGCCCGTTTTAAGGCTTTTTCAGATGGTGAAAGCAGAGCCATTCCAGGAGGCAGGGCCAGGGCTTTCTGAGAACCAGTTAACATGATATCAATACCGAGTTCATCTTTTTTGATGGGCACAGCTGAAAAAGAACTGACGGTATCA
>JANQKU010000177.1 GCA_028280955.1 Opitutaceae bacterium | reverse complement strand
AAGGCTCAAAAAACGATAGCTCGAACAACTCAGCTTAAAAAGATCGTCAATTCACTCGATGAGATCAAACGAAAGGCTGAAGATGCTAAGGTGATGGCTGAATTGCTGGATGAGGAAAATGTAGCGGAAAATTCTCCGGAAGCGCTCGATCTTGAGTCGACAGTGTCGGATTTGAGTCAGCAGATGGATGATTTGGAGATAAGCAGTTTTCTCGATGGTCCTAATGATTCCAGTAATGCTTTTTTGAGTGTCCATGCTGGCGCTGGAGGAACAGAGTCGTGTGATTGGGCTGATATGCTCTATCGCATGTACACTCGTTGGGGAGAGAGAAGGGGGTATTCTGTGACAGTTCAAGATATTCAGCCGGGAGAAGAAGCGGGTCTCTCCAGTGTTACTTTGGCTATAAAGGGAGAAAATGCCTATGGTTTTGCCAAAGCGGAGAGGGGAGTCCATCGATTGGTTCGGATAAGCCCGTTTGATTCAAACAAACGCCGGCATACATCGTTTTGTGCTGTCGATGTTGTGGCTGAAATCGAAGATGACGTCGAGGTGGAGATATTAGATGAAGATCTAAGAATTGATACTTACCGTTCCAGCGGTAAGGGTGGTCAGCATGTCAATAAGACTGATTCAGCTGTGCGTATAACTCATTTACCGACTAACATTGTGGTTGCTTGCCAGAATGAACGTTCTCAGATCAAAAACCGGCATACAGCCATGAAAATGCTGAAAGCAAAGATGTACGAAAAAATTGAGGACGAAAAGCGCTCTGAAATGGAACGTTTTTATGGCGAAAAAGGTGAGATAGGATGGGGTAGCCAAATTCGTAGTTATGTGTTTCAACCGTATCAAATGGTAAAGGACTTACGTACCGGTGTCGAAACGGGAAATATTCAAAGTGTCATGGATGGGGATATTGATCGTTTTATCTCAGCCTGGTTGCGTGCAGGCTGTCCGATGCATCGGAATAAAGATATCAAGATGGAGGATTAAGTTGTGGCTTTGCAGCATGCGTATTTACGTTCGTCATTGGATGAGCAGGAACTGTTTGAGGATAAATCCTGGCAGTTATCTCCCGATGCCTGGCCGTTGACGCGCCGTGAAGTCGAAGATCTAACCGCTATCGGGTCGGCATGCTTGGAATTTCATCAAGCTCTGGAAATTTTATATTTACGTTCGGTAAGCGGGAAAAAGTTATTGCGTAATAAAGATCTCACAGTGCCCTGGGTTGCGGATTATTTAGATCGAGGCAAACCATTACGATTGATTGAGCACGCCAGATCGAAACGGCAGGCAGGAAATTTCCCCGTAGTGCTTCGTCCTGATTTACTTTTGACTGATGATGGTTATGCATTGACCGAGCTTGATTCTGTCCCAGGTGGGATAGGGCTGACCGCTTATTTGAATCGCCTCTATGAATCGGGAGAAGATAGAGTTATTATTGGCGCAAAAGATGAGATGATCACTCGGTTTTACCAGAGTTTGTCTGGGCTGAGACCTAATCTGACGAATGCTTCAATTGCCATCGTGGTCAGTGAAGAAGCGGCAACTTACAGGCCCGAGATGGAATGGTTGGCGGAACAGTTACAGTATCGAGGTCATCGGGTTTACTGTGTCAAACCTGCAGAATTATTTCCATTGAGTAGTTCCATCTGTATTGATCGAGAAGGAAATCCTGAAAAGATTGATATTATCTACCGCTTTTTTGAGCTTTTCGATTTGGATAATGTAGAGGGAATTGATTTTCTTTTTGAAGCGATCGAAAGTGATGATGTGGTGGTGACACCTCCTCTCCGACCGTTTCAGGAAGAGAAAATGACACTAGCTCTGTATAAGCATCATTTGCTTGGAGATTTTTGGAAGGAAAATGTATCCAAAAAGAGCCGGAAGTATCTCGATAAACTTATTCCTGAATCCTGGATTTTAGATCCTGTTTCGTTACCGCCTACAGCGGTGGTAGATGGTCCGATGATTGGCGGTAAATTGATGAATAGTTGGAATGAGTTGGAAACGGCTTCACAGAAAGAGAGAAACTTAATTATAAAGATCTCTGGTTTTCATGAAACAGCTTGGGGCGCCAGGAGTGTACTGCTTGGTAGTGATAGTTCCAGGCAGGAATGGAAAGAGGGCATTGAGCATGCGATTTCCATTAGTGATCGAAATTTGCATGTTGTGCAGGAGTATCGAAAACCCACTCGTGTGAAACATTGGATTTATCGTTCAACTGGGGAGGTAACTGAAGCTGAGGGAAGGTTGCGACTATGCCCTTATTACTTTGTAAGAGATGGAAAGGTACATTTTGCTGGAGGCTTGGCTACTTTTTGTCCTCCCGATAAGAAAATTATTCATGGGATGCAGGATGCTGCTTTGATTCCATGTCGGGTGATAGAGAATGAGTAGAATCCATAGGTCCTAAGTGTTGATGAGCCGAACCATATGGATGTGTGGCAAATTTGCTTCAGTGAAGATATCGCCTTCTTTTTCAAACCCCAGTTTTTCATAAAAATCGAGAGCAGATACTTGGGCATTCAGGTCGACTTCAGTCAGTCCTAATGCCATTGCTTTATCGATAAAAAACTCCACCAGGCTCTTACCAATGCCTTTTCTGCGAAAGTCTCTCAGAACAGCAATCCTACCGATGTGGCCATCTTGCTGCATGCGAGCAGTTCCGATAGCTTTACCAGTGGGATCTTTTGCCAGAACGTGAAAACAACCATCATCGAGACCATCGATCTCCAGCTCGATCGGCACATTTTGTTCTCGAACGAACACTTCGAATCGAATGAACTGGATGGAAGCTCCATCTTTTATCCAATTGGCAGAACGAACAGTGATGTCGGTGGGCATTGTTTTTCTCTAGTCTAATTCCCTAACAATAACAAATTCAGGATGACATCGAAAATAAAATGCATCGATTTCGATTCTCGAATATCTGAAAGTAGCATTTTATGGCATAGCCCGACATCTGAAAAATGAGATATGAAAAATTCTTCCGTTAAAATAGGATTTATTCCAACCAATAGAGGGTTCTTTGATGCAAAGCTAGCTTCGCAAATGCGCAGAGAGGTTATCGAAGCGATAAAACCTATGGGAATTGAATTGGTGGTTCCCAATGAAGAGCAAACCAAGATGGGTTGTGTGGAAACGATACAGGATGCTGAAGTTTGTGCTGACTTGTTTCGCCGAGAGGATGTGGATGGCATTTTGATTGCGGCGGTCAATTTTGGCAGTGAACAGGGCGTGGCATGGACAATAAAGAAGGCACAACTTGATGTTCCAATTATGATTTTTGCTTGTCAGGAGGAAGAAGCTCTCACGATGAAGACCAAGCGAAGAGATGCCTTCTGTGGACTTCTTTCGATTGGTGATGTGCTGAGGCAAATAGGGGCAAAGTACAGTGTTGCTCCGAAAGCGATTGGTTATCCCAGAGAAGGAAGCTTTCGGGATAGTATGGAATGGTTTGTCGGTGTTTGTCGTGTCGTAGGCAAAATAAAACTGGCTCGATATGGTCAGATAGGTGCGCGTCCTGATGCCTTTTGGACCTGCCGATTTGATGAACGAAAACTGCAACGCCTTGGCCCCACAACTGTCACGTTAGATCTTTCCGAAATGATTGCAGGGATAGATAAATTTTCGGATGGAGATGCAGAGGTAAAGGCAGCTCTCGATTCCATAGAAGGGTATGCGGATACAAGTGGAGTAGGAAAAAATGCGTTGCTCAAGTTTGCTAAGTTGGAGATATTTTTAAAGAAATGGGGCGAAGAAAATGCCATTGATGCTTTTGCCATTCAGTGTTGGACATCGATTGAACAGAACCTGGGTATTTGCCCGTGTACAACCATGAGTCGGTTGGCTGATATGGGAATTCCGGCGGCATGCGAAGCCGATATTTTAGGGACATTGTCGATGCATGCGTTGCAACTTGCGGGGAGACATCCCGTTGCTTTGGCAGATTGGAATAATTTGCACAATGAAGATGATGATTTGGTCAATCTTTGGCATTGCGGTGTATTTCCGAAAAGCTTTGCAAAGGACCAGCCCAAATTGGGGATACATAGCATTTTTCCAGCTGCAGGCGCCGCAACAGAAGAACAATCACACGGGGTGGTTAACTTGATGGTAAAAGCTTCTCCGGCTACCTTGGCTCGTATTACTCAAGATGGAGACGGGCAATGGAAAGCCTTGATTGTGGAAGGTTCCTTTGAGGAAAATTCGGCTTGTACCACAGGTTCGTATGGTTGGTGTCGTATTAAAAATCTTCCAAAACTCTACCGGGATACTTTGCTTCGCCATTTTCCTCATCATGTGGCTGTTTCTCAAGTGCATGTTGGAAATATTTTGTGGGAAGCTTTGGGTAATTATATGGAGTTGCCGGTGTACCATCCTGAACAGAGCCAAGCAGGTGTTTACAAAACAGAATTACCCTTTTAAGCAAAACCTCTATAAGTACTGTTATGAAATTTGGAATACATTCACTGTTATTTACGGAAACTTTCCTCGAAAAAGATCTTCCCCGTTTGGATACCTTTAAATCAATGGGGTTTGATGCGGTTGAAATTATCCCTTTTGATCCGGAGAATTTTCCAGCAGCCAAAGTGGCGCAATATGCGAAGGATATTGGCGTCGATATTAATATTGGGTATGGGATGCCTCAGGATAAAAATATTATTTCAGCAGATGCATCTGTTCGTAGAGAAGGGGTCGATTTTTCGAAATATCTCGTTGATAAATGTGCAGAGGCCGGAGCCAAAGTCTTTGGAGGTGTCATCTATTGTGCCTGGGGATATATGACCGGAAAAATGAGAACAGTGGATGAATGGCAATGGGGAGTGGAAGCCTTTCAGGAGATTGCGGGATATGCGCAAGAGAATGCTCCAGGGCTCATTCTAGGAATTGAGCCGGTTAATCGTTTTGAGTCGCACTTCATCAATATTGCGGCTGATGCGGTCCAGTTTATCCGGGATGTGGAACAATCGAATGTAAGAGTCCATCTGGATACATTCCATATGATTCGGGAAGAAGATAATATTGCTCGAGCTGTCATCGAAACCGGAGAGAACATAGGATATATTCATGCCTGTGAAAATCAAAGAGGCGTCCCTGGGCGAGGTCAGATTCCGTGGCTCGAGTTTTTTCAAGCCCTCAAGCAAGTGAAGTATGATGAGTGCGTCACGATTGAATCGTTTGATCCCAATATGGAAAAGATCGCCAAGTTATGCTGTATCTGGAGACAATTGGCGGAATCACCAGAGCAATTAGCGACTGAGGGACTAGCCTATTTGAAAGAAATTTATGGCCGAGTTTAAAGAGAGCTATCTCGATGGCTCGACCTGATCGAGCTACTCTTTAGATTCTTTCTTCCCAAAAAGGGAGGAAAAGAAGCTTTTTTTGGCTGGAGGGGTCGGTTCTTCAACAATTTCCGGTTCTTCCGCAGATTCTTCCTCTGTTGCTTTTACCACAATGGGTGCGCCAAGTTTGGGTTTAGTCAATTCTCTCAGAACGCTGGAGTACAAGAGTGGCTTGGAAAAAAAAGGAATGCCCGCTTGTTTGAGTGATTGAATATCTTTATCGACCAGACATCCTGAAACGATACTGACTTTCAATTTTGGGTGGTTTCTTTTCGCTTCGACAACAAAATCAATGCCTTGCCCATCTGGCAGGCGATGGTCTGCGATAATCAGATCGATTTTTTTTACATTTTCTTCGAAGTACGCTTTTGCCTCTTCCATCCTGGTGACTGAATGCACGGTATTTCCCATTAGGGTAAGCTCTTCAGTTGCCAGTTTGTTTAGTTCTTCTTCGTCTTCAATAAAAAGAATATGCATGGTGAAACCCCTTGCGGTGGATCAATTCGGAAATCAATACAAACCAGCTAATGTATAAGGTGACCGTGAGTGTGCAATATTTTGTTTTCGAAGGGTAGATTTATTTAACTTGGATAACTTCCCGTTATGTAATGCCAGAGACTCTGAGCTTCGTTCTCATTGGATTGGGATATCCAGCGTGTAATATCTCCAATGGAGATCAGGCCAATGAGTTTATTTTCTTCCACAACGGGAAGGTGACGATGTCTTTTGGTTGTGATTAACTCCATCGCTTCATCGATGGAAGTTTCGGGAGTGACTGTTTCGACGTGTTGAGTCATTACCTGGCTAACAGGAGTTTTCAATGGGTCAAGACCAGCGGCAACCACACGATGAAGAACATCGCGCTCAGTGAAGATACCGCTCAGTTCGTTTCCATCCATGATAATAATCGATCCTACCCGATACCGATTCATTTCGAGCACAGCTTCTTTGACAGTAACACTCGATGAAACGGAGTAAACAGAGGCACTTTTCTCTGCTAAAAGGGTCGATACGGGCACTTTCATAGGAAAACGCCCGTATGTTATCAATAATTGGACTAGAGGCAACTGAAAATTATGACGGGAATGTTTTCTAGAGAAGAGCCTGTTTCTTTAGCGACTATAATTGGTAATTCCACCAATTAATACCAATTTGCCTTTCCGTTGCTTGAAACCCAATGGATTCATAAATTTTTGCAGCTGAATAGTTTTCATCTGCTCCCATGACGAGCCGTGACGTTTGTCTTTCTTCAAATGCATGGAGGGCAGCCACGTAGACGAGTGTTCCGCAAAACCCTTTCCGTTTGTAATGTGGATGCGTTGCAATGCCCTGGAAACGCCCGAGGTCCTCATCAAAAAAGATGCCAAGATTACTAACGAGTTGATCATCGATAAATGCTCCAAACCAGAATCCGAGACTGGATGCGACCATCCTGCGATAACGGTCCATTTTTCGCTGAATGAATTCGGCAAAACTTTGTGGAGAAACGTTGGGTCCTCTGCAGGCGATTTGAATTTCGAGAGCCGCCTCCCAATCGCTATCATTTTCAAAGGGCCGAATGGAGACATTGGGATTGTGCCATGGCGATCGGTGAATGTCATCCTTGGAGGCAGATAGAAATGTATATTGATTTACCTTGAAACCAGCTTGAGTAAAGGCTTCGAGCTCCCCTCTTTCTGCGGTCGTCGAGTCCCAACCAAATGCTTGATGAAAGTAATCTGGTGGCCCTCCAATTTCGGAGGCAAAGATTTCTTTCCAACGAAGGAAGTCTCCATTTTGGGGAGGATGGGGGAACAGAATGAAATTTCCCCAGTGATAGTGAGGGTTGGAGTCTGTCTTTATGACGAGATAATTGCCACGGTCGTTTATTTGCCCTTCAAACTTCGGGAAGATAAGATCAGTTCGGTATCCTAGGGATTGAACTTTCATAATTGAAGAAATAATTCCACGCATTAACAGAAATTGCGGGGATCTTTCAGGGGCCAAAAGCTTATGACATGAATGAGTGTAGCTGCAAGTGGTTTTTTAAGGAAAAAGAAGGATGATTTGGGGAGATTTAACGGAAGTGGACAAATTATGGTCATTTTTCGTTTTGGGATTGCTTGATGGTGAGACGCTCTTTCAAATTCCGCCCTTTCATGCATCTTCGGGCCCTAAAATTAAATGGATTTAAGAGTTTTGCCGATAAGACTGAGCTTCACTTTGAACCTGGTGTAACGGCAGTTGTCGGTCCGAACGGTTGTGGGAAGAGTAATATTGCCGATGCCATTCGTTGGGTTTTAGGTGAGCAAAGTGCCAAAGCCCTCCGAGGGGGGAAGATGCAGGATGTTATCTTTGAGGGGACTGATGGGCGCAAGCCGGTGCAGATTTGTGAGGTTTCGATGCTTCTGACGGATTGTGAGGAGCAACTGGGCAGCCAATTTAATGAGATAGAGATTACCCGCAGGGTATCGCGAGATGGAAACAGTGGGTATTATTTAAACGGTAAGGCCTGTCGGTTAAAGGATATCCATCAGTTGTTCATGGACACTGGGGTAGGCCGGACGTCTTATTCCATCATGGCTCAGGGCCAGATTGACCAAATCCTGTCATCGAAGCCGGAAGAACGTCGTGCTGTTTTTGAAGAAGCTGCGGGAATAACCAAGTACAAGAGTCAGCGGAAAGAGGCTCTGAATAAGCTTGCTCTGGTGGATGCTAATTTGAGTCGAGTGACAGATGTTATTCAGGAAGTTTCTCGTCAGATAGGAAGTCTCCGACGTCAGGCCTCAAAGGCGGTTCGTTACAAGAAACTGAGCCATCGATTGAATCATCTTTATTTGGCGCATGCGAATTTTCAGCATGGAGTTATTCAATCATCTATAGATGAATTGGAAAAACGAGCCAATGATGAGACTTCTGATGTTGATCAGTTTCAGGCAGAGTTGAGTGAAAAAGAAGCTTCCTTGACCCAACAGAAAATTGAGCGACAGACTTTGAATGAGCAAGTTCAAGAAGCTCAGCAGGCAGTCTTTGATTTACGTTCTCAAAAAGAACAAGCGCTCAATGAAGGTCAGTTGGCTGAGATAAAGAAAAACAGTCTTTCGGAACGTATCGAACAAGCGAGGGCAGATTTAGTTTCGATTGAAGGTCAACTTGGAGAAATTGCCGAGAAGGTAAATAGTGGAGAACAGGACAAGCAATTACACCTGGATGTTTTAGGAGGTTCGGATGAAATTTTTCAGGTGCGTCATCAGGAGCTGGAGGATGTGGAGGCCAAATTACGAGCTGCGGAAGATGAACTCCAGCAAACTAAGGGACAATTGATTGAAGCCGAAAACTCGGCAACATGTCTCCGAGAGGAGGGTTCGACATTTGAAATTGAAGAAAAGACAAATGCGAACCGGCATGACCATTTACTGCAGGAGTTAACCGATCAGGAGGAAGCGGAGAGAACAGCAAAGAATAGCCTGGAAGAATTTAAAGAAAATTTGGCGAGTGTGGGCACCCAGAGAGAAGAGATTTTTCAGCAACTTGAAGCGATGCGTGAAAAAACGGTTTCTCTATCTGGAGATTTTCGGAATGTGCAGTTAAAAATTCAGGAGAGCGACCGAGGGGTTGCTCAGAAAACAGCTCGGTTGAAGCTATTGCAGCAGCTCCAGGAAAAATTTGAAGGATTTGGAGAGGGCGCCAAAGCCTTGCTTCAGGGCCGATTGGGAGAGGCCTATAAAGGCCAGGGTTTTAAACCGGTTACATCAGGACTTATTGTTGAAAGTGGATACGACAAGGCAGTGGAAGCTCTTTTAGGATCTGCGGTTGAAGCCATTTCTGTGACTGATGCGGATACTGCTCGAGCGATTTTGACTCAATTCGAAGAAGAGAAGATTGGAGCAGGTGTTTTATGTTTTCCCATCGAAGGGATTAAGAACGAATCTACTGATAAAGGTCTTCCTTCTTTTCTAAGGCCGGCTTTCGAGCTTGTTGCATTTTCATCAGATGATAAGCGATCCACTTCTCTGCTGAAGACATTGTTGAGTGGTTGTTATGTAGTGGATAACTCTGCCGACTTTTTGACGTTTTGGAAAGAAAATAGGAGATTTCGTTTTCTCTTGGCGGCAACGCGAAGCGGAGAGCTGATCGATGGTCGAGGCCTGTTATTTGGCGGGTATCGTAAGGGTGGTGACAAAAGTATTCTACAGCGTGAATCTGAGCTTCGTCAGATTACAAAAGAGATAGAAGTGGAACAGAAAGCTCTCCAGGGTCTTCGTGAAGAAGCAGATACTTTAAATAGATCTCTCGAAGAGTCAGAAAAAACGATTGAATCAACGCGTCAGCAATTGTCTGAGATAGACCAAAAGTCATCTATATTGGAGGCAGAGAAGAGAAATGCAGAACGTAGCTTGGAAGATCTGGCGAGCAGACGGTTGCGATTGGAGCAAGAGCAGGCTCTCATTGTTGAAAGTAGAGAGAAAAACGCTGAGCGACTGAAGGAGGCTCAAGATAAGCTGTCGGAGGCAGAAAGCCAGTTGGCCGAGTACCGGCAGAAAATTAACAGTATTGAAGAGGGGTTGATTGGAATTCGGGAAGATAGGGACAGTCGTCGAGAGTCATTGGCCCAAGCTCGCTTTGATTTGGCCGAGAAAAGGCAGAAACTGGATACGTTGAGTCAAGGGCTGACTGAAATGGAGCAACGCAAGGGATCGTTGCAACTCTTAGAATCAAGCCGGAAACGTGAGATTACAGATTGGACGGAGCAGATTGGAAATTTAGAAAAAGAGGCCCAGAATAAGATTGCGGAAGGTGAAGCTATTTCAGGCAAATTAGTGGAGGCACAGGAAACGGTTGAAACGATTCGAGGTTCTTTGAAAGAAGCCGAAGAAGTCATTCAGACCTTGGAACAGGAGCAAGCCGTTTTGCGTGACAGGAGTGAGGGGTGTCGATCCGCCTTGAGTCAATCCCAGGTAAAATTGGCAGAAGAACGTTCACGTCTTCATTTCCTCATGGAAGAGGTGACTCGTGAGCACCAGATTGACTTAACCTCTGTCAATTGGAGGATGGAACTGTGGAGGGCCAATCAACAACCGGAGGGTCTGAAACCGCTAGATCTTGATGATGCAGAATCGTTGAATAAGGAGGAGGGTGAATCTGAAGAGGAAGAAGGGACTGAAAATGTAGCTGAGATCCCACCTGTAGGAGAAGAAAAAGCTTTAGAAGAACTAACGGAGGAAGAGCTTTCTTCTTTTGCTAAAGTCGATTGGGATGAGATTTCTACTGAAGTCGATGTTTTGCGTAAGAGAATTCATACCATAGGTCCAGTTAATCTGGTAGCGATTGAGGAGTACAGTGATCTGAAAGAACGTTTTGAATTCCTCAAAACGCAAAGTGAAGATTTGATTGGTTCTAAAAACGAGCTGCTTCAGGCCATTGACCATATCAATGAAACCTCCCAAAAACAATTCGCGGAAACATTTGACCAGATCCGGAAGAATTTTGTGCAAACTTTTCAAACTTTGTTTGGAGGTGGAAAAGCTGGTTTGGAGTTGATTGAAGCTGAGGATATTCTGGAGTCGGGGATTGAGATTGTGGCCCAGCCTCCGGGGACCAAGTTGAAGAGTATCTCATTACTTTCAGGAGGCCAACGAACGATGACAGCTGTCGGTTTACTTTTTGCCATCTATATGGTCAAACCCAGTCCGTTTTGTGTGCTGGATGAGTTGGATGCACCCTTGGATGAATCAAATATTGGTCGTTTTACCGAATTGCTAAAGCAGTTTGTCAAAGAGTCGCAGTTCATCATCATTACGCATAATAAGAGGACAATAGCTGCTTCTGAGGCTATTTACGGCGTCACCATGGAAGAAAAGGGTGTTTCCAAGATCGTTTCGATGCGATTTCATTCAGACTATCAGCACCATGCGGTGGCAGAGATAGCCTCTAGGGAAACAGCGATGGCATCCGGAGCAGAGTAAGCTCGATTTCTCTCCTTTTTAAACGCGCTTTTGTCTGCTAGGCTGATAGCAGATGTGGGATAGGTTAAAAGACTGGTTCAAGCAGGGGCGTCGAATTTCCAATGATACCGGTTCTCTGGGCGAAAAGACAGTGGAGACATTTTTGAAAAACAAAGGATATCAGGTACTTGTTCGAAACTGGAGGTATAAGCAGGATGAGCTTGATCTGATATGTCGTGAAAAGGAGGTTCTTGTTTTTGTAGAAGTAAAAACCCGTAGTAGCAGAGCCTTAGTTCCGGGCTATTATGCTATTGATAGGCGAAAAAAGAGAGCTCTTTTAAGAGGTTGCCGAGCCTATTTGAAGAGCCTGGCTCAGAAGCCTAAGACTATGAGGTTCGATGTAGTGGAGGTTTCCTGGATAGGAGGCAAAACAGACAAAATTTATCACTTTGAGAATGTGCCGCTTTTTTCCAAAGAGGATAGCTAAAGAGTATACATATGTGATGTTGCGTGTTGAAAAAGATGCCCTCTCAAAGAGTTTGCAAGAAGCCCTTGAAGTCGGAAGATTGCCTGTATTTTAATTATTCGAAGACTTTTTTTGTATGCCAGATCTCAGTGATTCCCGACATCCGTTCCTCAATGGCTTAAGCAAACACCGAGGTTCTCCTCCAACTGTTATCGTTGTGTTTGGTGCCTCAGGAGATTTGACGGCTCGGAAGTTGATCCCTGCTATTTATAATCTTGGTTACGATAACTTGCTCCCGGCAGATTTCTATTTGATTGGGTTTGGTCGAAAATCGATTCCGGATGATGTGTTTCGAACCATGGCGGTGGATTCAATTAATGAATTTTCCCGACGTGATTTGAATGAAGATATTTGGAAGTTTATTGGCGAGAGGGCATTTTATCTGAGTGGAGGATATAATGAATTGGAAGCCTTCAAGCGTTTACGGGAGCAGATTGAAAAGATTGAGAAAGATCTGAGTCGACCGGTTCAGAGTTTATTTTATATCTCGACGCCACCTTCTGTCTTTAAACCGATCCTTGAGAATCTTGGCCAAAGTGGCTTGGCCTCCCGTCATCTGGGTGAGAAAGAAGCTTCCAAGGTTATTGTGGAAAAACCGTTTGGTCGGGATCTGGTGTCAGCCAGAGTCTTGAATAAGGTGATTACGGGTGTTTTTCAGGAAAAACAGGTTTTCCGAATTGATCACTATTTGGGAAAAGAGACGGTGCAGGATCTTTTGGTACAACGGTTTGCCAATTCGATCTTTGAACCTTTGTGGAATCGTCGATATGTCGAATGCGTTCAAATAACTGTGGCGGAAGATTTGGGTGTTGGTTCCCGGGGTGGTTATTATGAGCAGAGTGGTGCAACACGTGATATGATTCAGAATCATACCATGCAGTTGCTCAGCCTTACTGCGATGGAACCACCGGTTTCATTGGATCCGGAAGCTATTCGAGATGAAAAGGTAAAATTGTTGCAAGCGATTCAACCCTTAGCCCTTGGTCCGGAAGACGGAGATGTCGTGAGAGCACAGTATGGGGAAGGGTTAATTGGTGGAGAAAAGGTGCTTGGGTATCTGCAAGAGGAAGGAGTTGATTCAGAGTCGAACACTGAAACGTATGCTGCCTTACGTCTTTCTATTAATAATTGGCGATGGGAAGGTGTCCCTTTTTATTTGCGTTCTGGTAAGAGGATGGGTCGTCGTGTGAGTGAAATAGCGATTCAATTAAAACGTCCTCCAGGTAGCCTCTTTACGGCTTCTGAAAAATTTGATCTGGCAGCCAATACAATCGCGTTCCAAATACAACCAGACGAGGGATCGACCGTTCTGCTCAATGCAAAAATTCCTGGATTGGAAACCAGGACACAACCGGTAAAAATGCATTTTCGCTATAGCACGACCTTCGGGTCCAATACGCCAGAAGCCTATGAACGATTGATTTTGGATGCGATGATAGGAGATAGCACCTTGTTTATTCGTGGTGATGAAACAGAGGCTTCTTGGAAACTGATTTCGCCTCTGCATGAGTATTGGGATTCTGTTGGCCGACGTGGAATGGAGAGCTATGCTTCGGGTTCGTGGGGGCCATTAGAATCAGAGCGTTTGTTGTGGAAAAACCGTCATCAGTGGCGTCGCCCTTAGGAAAATCAATTATGTCGAATGTTTTTGATACATTGCCGGGAATGAAAGTCCCCCTTTCTTCCAGCTTACAGACGTTGGCTGCAATGTGGGATGTGGAATCCGAAAAAGGAAAGTCAGCGCCTTCGGCTTATCGTGCTTCTCGGATGAATTTGGTTTTGCATTTTGGGTTGGATGTGACACCTGAGCAAGCCAAGGAAGAGTTTGCAACAGTTTTGCTCTTTGCGCAGCGCTACCCTTGCCGAATATTGGTCTTATGTCCGGGGGAGACCGATAAGTATAGTGGAAAAGTGGATACAAAGATATTTAGTGAATGCTATATTGGGAAATCCAGGCGAGAGATGAGCTGTTGTGAAGTTATTATCGTAAGCTATACGCTATCACAGCGGGCATTTTTAGAAAATCAGGTGGCTATTTTGATGGAAAGCGATCTCCCGTTATTCTACCATCCCTACAAAATACATTCTGCGGCTCGCTTTGGAGACTATCAGTTCTTTTTGGAAGAGGCCCGACGTATCATTATTGATTCAAAAACGGAAAATAAAGGAGTTCTTGAGTATAAATGGCCAAGGCCTGAGTCGATCAGTGATTTAGTCTATGCGCGGTTGTTGCCAGTGAGACAGTCTATCGGGCAATTTTTAAGCACTTTTGAACCTGCCCGACTCATTGATGGATTGGTTTCGATTCAAGTGAGTCGCCGAGATGATTTTGTGGCAGAAAGTAAGGTGCTTATCCAATGGATGAAAAACAAATTGGCTGATTGTGGAGTTCGTGATGAAAGTTTCGAATGTTCGGCAACCGGGAATACCGAAGGTGCTTCATCCATAGAGATAAAATGGAGCTATGAAACCGACCGGTTTTTTTCCTGGAAGGCCGATTTTGTTTCTGGATGTACCCGGATTGAGGCCGATTTTGGCACTGGGCCTGTGTCGTTGACTTCAGCGGTTCAATTACTTTCTCCGGAAAAGGCATTAGCCGAGGCTCTATTTTTTTGATGAAAGAGGGTAAAATTGAATTTGGCCATTTTGGTATTGGGGAGAAAGAAGCGCTCTTTGAGCGCGCTTTGTCACTTGTCAGAGAGTTGAAGCAACAATCATCTTCTGATACTTTTTCCTGGGCTCTTACTGGTGGTTCCACACCTGCTGCTTTTTATCGTTATTGTGTCGAAAATGGAAAATTGGACTCATCGTTGATTGATAGAACTATTTGGACGACGAGTGATGAAAGGTGTGTTCCACTGGATAGTGAGGAAAGTAATTTTGGAAATGCAGACCGGCAGTTGCTGAGGCCTCTAAATGTTTTAGTGGATAATAAGTTTCCTTGGTCGACAGAGTTGCCTCCTTTTGAAGCGGCTGAAAGATATGAGAGAAACTGGTCTGCTCGAGTGGGAGAGGATTGTTCCTATGACATGTGTTTTTTGGGTATGGGAGACGATTGCCATACGGCTTCGATTTTTCCGAAAAGTCCTTTAATAATGGATTCATCCAATCGGCTCTTTGCCGCTGTCGAAGTGCCGGAAAAGGGATGGCGCTTAACTATAACGCCCGCTGGATTGGAAAAAGCGAAACGCATTGTTGTAATGGCTCTCGGTTCGAATAAGGCAGCCGCGTTAAAAGAGATTGTTTTGGGGTCTTACGATCCCCAGAATAAACCCATTCAGCTATTAAAAAACAGCGCCGAAAAAGTGTGGTGGTTAGTGGATGAAGCAGCGGCAAGAGAACTTTCCATTTAAATTCATCGAATTAAGAAAAATAGAAAAAAGAAATTATGTCAGAACCAAGTAATATCGCGAAAGAATACTTCAGTAAGATGACAGGTTACCTGTCTGCCATGGTGGGCTCTCAACAGGATCAGATAAACGCTGCCGCACGAATCTTGATGGAACAGATCCGAAAAGATGGCCTGATCCATGTCTATGGTGTTGGCGGTCACTCCTATGTAGGGAGCGAAGAGTTCTTTTTTCGTGCGGGTGGATTGGCTAATATCAGCCCGATGTTCGAACCCAGTCTTGCTCTTTCAGGTGGCGGACAAAAATCGACGATGTTGGAAAGACAAGAAAACATCGGAGACAAAATCGTAAAAGCGCATCATTTGGGTCCGGATAATGTTCTCATTATCACCAGTGCCTATGGCATCAATGCGTGCAGTATCGACGCCGCTTTGGAGGCGAAGAAAAGAGGATGTAAGGTCATTGGGATTTCCTCTGTGGGGTTTGCTGAAAAAACGCCGCGGGATTTCGAGGCCAGACATAGTTGTGGCAAAAATTTAGGTGAAATTGTGGATGTCATTATCGATAACCATATTCCGCATGGTGAGGTGACGGTTGATTTGGAAGGATATCCTCAGAAGATAGGGGGCACTTGTAATGTGCTTTCTTGTTTTGCTATTAATTGGCTCGTGATGGAAACGATCAATCTCTGCCTGGAAAATGAGATCGAACCTCCCGTCTGGATGTGTGCTAATGTGGTAGGTGGAGATGCCTTTAATAAGAAGTATCTCGAAAAATATACACCCATCATTAAGGCTCTTTAAGAATTTTAGACAGGCTCATAGAAATCAGGATTTTCTCTCTGTGTCTGGGCATTGTGATGAGATGCAGATTTCCTCTTCATTGGCCCCAAAACTATGGGCTTTGATCTTTATTTGACTCTTTAGAGAGTTTTAGCTCCTCTTATGGCATGTTTGCGAAAAGCAAATTCATAGTATCTACTATCGTTGCTCAACACTCACTAGGAACAGGAAGCGCTCACTCAATGCACTTCGGATTCTAAATACCCCTCCTTTAAACATTAGAATTGGAAGACCCTGATCTTGCCCGTTCCTCATCATGACTACCTCTAACCGACATCTCCGCCAAGGTTGGTGGACCCTCTTTATATTTCTCACTCTCGGCCTAGGGCTTGAAACCCTGCACGGATTCAAAATCGGTTGGTATCTCGATGCCGATGTCGAGATCCGCCGACTCATGTTCACCCTTTCACACGCCCACGGTACGCTGCTTGCTCTGGTCAACATTGGTGTCGGTCTTACCATTCGGTGTGTCGAAGGTTTTGATCTGGAGAAGAATGTTTCAGGAGCGTTGATCTGGGGCTCACTGGTTCTTCCCATCGGATTTCTGCTGGGTGGTCTCTTCATTCATGACGGTGACCCCGGACTTGCCGTCTTCCTCGTGCCGGTTGGTGGATTCATGCTCCTTTACGGTGTCGGTTGTGCCGCAAAGGAACTCAGCAAGCAGCTCAAACCCTAACCCTCCGAGCGCCACCTCCTATACCATCATCCATGACGGATTTGAGCACTCCCCCTAATCCAGTAAAACGGAAGTATTTTCCTTCCAGTTGGGCTGGACGATGTAAATTGATCAGTATTATATGGGGACTATTGTTAGTGGGAGGGTGGTTGTTTAATACCAACTGGAAATCCGAGACACCGGCTAACCGGCCGATCCAAACGCTAAAAGAAGACTACTCGTCGGCGGTTACCTGCCGTTCGTGTCATCCCGGCAACTACGCCAGTTGGCATGCTTCCTATCACCGGACCATGACCCAGGTGGCCTCGAAGCAGACGACGGCATCCGATATGGATGGATTGGAGCTCACCGACGATGGAACGGACTACCGTATCGATCTGGTAGGTGACTCCTATTTCGTGCGCTCAAAGATGGAAGGAAGAGCCGAGTCAGAGTTTAGCGAACCCAGAGAAATCGTGCTCCTGACGGGTTCGCACAATCTCCAAGTCTATTGGCTGGAAACCGGGAAACAGCGAACTATGGAGCAATTCCCCCTGGGCTACTTCATTGCTGAAAAAAAATGGGCTCCTATTGAGCAAACTTTCCTCGTCCCTCCCAGCGCCAAGCAGGTTTCTTCCAGGGGTGAATGGAATGCTGGTTGCATCAACTGCCACGTGACCGTCGGTCGCTCTCAGCCAGTCGGTGATCGTGTTTTTGATTCAAGTGTCAGTGACTTTGGGATCGCTTGCGAAGCCTGCCACGCCGGCGGACGCGAACACATCGAACGCAATCGCGATCCGCTCCATCGTTTTTCGCTGCATCTTTCGGATAAAAAGGATCAGACTATTGCTAATCCGGCCAACATGGACGGCCCTACTGCTTCGCTCGTCTGCGGCCAATGCCATAGTATCTGGAGCTTCAACAATGCTGCCGCCGCCAGCAAATTGGATACTGAAGGAGCGGCCTACCGACCGGGCGACGCCAACATGGAGTTACGCACCGTCGTTCAACCTTTCTCCGAAGACAGCGCCACCCGTCACGAAACTCTCAAGGAATACGGAACCAGTTTTTGGAGCGACGGTCAGATTCGTGTCACCGGTCGGGAACTCAATGGTACAATGGCTTCGCCTTGTTTTAAGGGTGGTGAATTTTCCTGTCTATCCTGTCACGACCTACATCCCGACAAGACCGATGAGAAGTCACTCGCATCATGGGCGAAGGACCATCAAATGGGAGTGGGCATGAACACCGACCAAGCCTGTCTCCAATGCCATGAAGCCTTGGCGGTCAACATACCCGAACATACCCACCACGTCTCCTCTTCCTCAGGTAGTAGATGCTATAATTGTCATATGCCCCACAGCTCCTATGGTCTCATGCGCGCCATTCGCAGTCATCAAATCACCTCACCCACCGTGCGAGAAAGCATTGACCATGGTCGTCCCAATGCTTGCAACCTTTGCCATCTCGATGAGACCCTCGCATGGACTGCTGATAAGCTAAACGAATGGTATGGTCACGACATCCCCGCCTTAGAGCAAGATGACCATGAACTCTCTGCCGGGGCCAAGTGGATTCTCAAAGGAGATGCCGGACAACGTGCCCTCATTGTTTGGGCCATGGGTTGGGCTCCCGCCAAGCGCGCTTCAGGTTACGAATGGTTTTATCCTTACCTCATTATACAACTCAACGATCCTTACGCGGCCGTGCGGTTTGTTTCCTGGAAGTCTCTCAAGAGTTTACCCGGATTTTACGACTTTTCGTATGACTACACCATAACAGACGATGCCAAACAAAAGGCTGCCTGCGATCAAGCCTATTGGAATTGGTGGCTGAAAGTACGTGATTCGCGCCACGTCTACCAAGAGAAAACCGTGCTGCAACCCTCGGGATCCTTCCGGCAAGATACCTTTCAACGGCTTCTCAAAGAACGCGATAATCGCGAGATCTACCTCATTGAGTGACATTGACCCGTTATGGAGACAATTAAGCTTTGTCTGGAGAATGGAATGGGATTGAACCTCCTTTTTGGATGTGAGCTCATGTGGTAAGTGGAAATTTCCTTTTAAAAAAGTATTTCGAAAAATAGACACCGATCCTTAAGGGCTCTATAAGGAATTTAGACAGCCTCATAGAAATCAGGATAGTAAAACTTGTGACGAAAAAAACTTCTACCAGTAATGTTTGGCTGGCAAAACGACCTATTCAAATCAAAGTGAGCGGTGCCATTAGTAGTGATGTTAACTATTTGCATTTAGCGTCTTTTCTCCTCCTAAGATGACTGACACATCCCAAGTCTTGCGTCTCGCTGCAGCAGTGCGCCCTAATTGTGACAAAATTATTGAATCTTCTACCAAGTTTCAATCTGAGGGTTTTGTATCGGATACTCCGGTACTTGTTCTCCTCGCAGCCGGAAAAGGGACTCGGTTTGGTCACTCACCCAAGTGCATCCAGCTTGTGAACGACACGCCTCTCGCCCGACATTCAATCGAAGCTTTTCGTCAGCTCAATCCTGGCGCGGCAATTTGTCTCGTTGGGTATCGACATGAAGAGGTTGCGACGGCGCTTGGTGCCGACAATATTTACGTTCGCTCAGAGAATCCAGC
>JANQKU010000077.1 GCA_028280955.1 Opitutaceae bacterium | reverse complement strand
ATTCTTGCCGGCATCACAACAGCCTGGTGTATCCGCTCAACAGCAGTAGATGCCTATCAACGTGATTATGAGGTCATTCTTGCCGGCGAATGTATGCAGGCATTTACTCAAGAAGCACATCAGCATTCGCTCCATGCTATGGACGGCTATATCGCCAGAAATCTTTCCAACGATACGATAAACCGGCAATTACCCAACCCTTCATCTTCTTCATAAGAATGAAGACTTCACTCGAATCACCCAGCGAAAAATGGAAAGTTTCCTACCTTTCGCTTGTGCAAGAATTTCGGGATAAAGGAGAATCCTTCGTTCCCTTTATTCTAGGATTTCCAACCACTGATTTCTCCGCCTTTCTCAAAAAGATGGAAGAGTCCGCCAAAGGTATTGGAATCCCGCAAGGATTCGTTCCTCACGAAACATTTTGGCTGATCGCAGATGATGCTGAAGTGGTTGCAGTTTCCAACCTCAGGCACCGTCTCACAGAGTCCTTAAAAAAAGATGGAGGACACATTGGATACGGCGTTCGACCTTCTGCGCGACGCAAAGGCTATGCGACTATCGTGCTCGCTGAAACCTTGAAAAAAGCCCATGAAAGAGGCATCAACAAAGCGCTCATCACTTGTCACAAAAGCAATCCTGGTTCCGCTAAAACAATCCTGAAAAATGGAGGTATCTTAGATTCGGAAGAATTTATGGAAAATCACAACGAGATCATGCAGCGATACTGGATTAAAACTTAAGAAAGCAGTTACATTACTACCATCCAATAGATTCGGCATTCTCTTTTGATCCCCGATCACACCAAAACAAAAGTGTGACGCTGCTAAAAATAGGCACCTTCAAGATTTAAAACTTGAACTCAGACTACACTCCGGAAAGATACTAAGAAAATTAATCCAGCTTACTGGAGATATTAAATCAGATAATAAAGGGGGAATCAAATGAAGCAAAGTCCGGAACTGCTATATCTCAATTTAATGAAAAAAACGCTGTCATACATCTTATGGCCAGAACCACCATATCCACTTCCATATCCACTTCCGACTTTTATTTTCAAGAGACAACCTATCAAAAAACTATTGCTTTTCGCTATCTCAAAGACTCTGAACAACTTAGGCAAAAAGAGATTACAGATTTCCATAACACGACATATTTCAGAAGACCAAAGAATAGAAGGAAATTTCCACCCGAAATATGCGGACACGATGATTGGACTGAAACGCCTCGATAATTTGCAATACTGCATTGAAACAGTGTTAAGTAAAAACATCGAAGGAGATTTCATTGAAACAGGTGTTTGGAGAGGCGGGGCTTGTATTTTTATGCGCGCCGTCCTCGAAGCCTATCAAATAGAAAATCGTAAGGTTTTTGTTGCGGACTCCTTTGAGGGGTTACCTGAGGCAAATGTTGAAAAATACCCTGCAGATAAAGGTGACAGGCATCACATGATTTCTTACCTGGCTATATCTCAAGAAGAAGTTGAAAATAATTTTCAAAAATACGGTCTATTGGACAACCAAGTCGTTTTTCTTAAAGGATGGTTTAAAGACACCTTGCCAGAGGCACCTATCAATAAACTCTCAATTCTTCGGCTCGATGGAGATATGTATGGCTCCACTATGGAAGCTTTAGAACATCTATATCCAAAATTATCGAAGAAAGGCTTTTGCATTATTGATGATTATGGCTTGGTAAACTGTAAGGCAGCTGTGGATGACTATAGAGCGAAACATAAAATTACGGCAGAACTGAAAAAAATTGATTGGTCTGGTGTGTATTGGGAAAAAGAAAAAGACATTTCATAAAATACCCTCTCTTAACTATTTATTCTGCTATACTTCTCTATCTTTCTTTTCTAAAGAGAGAGTATGAGCCGTAAACCAAACGTGATCTACGTCTTTGGCGATCAGTGGCGCCAACAAGCTACCGGTTATGCCGGCGACCCTAATGTCAAAACACCAAATATTGATGCTCTGGCAAAAGAAAGTCTTAACTTCACCCATGCAGTAGCGGGATGCCCTGTCTGCACACCCTCCAGAGCCACCCTACTCACAGGTCAACGGCCTTTAACCCACGGGCTTTTCGTGAATGACGTTCCTCTTCACCCAAAAGGAAAGAGTATTGCCCAAGCCTTTGCCGAAGCTGGATACGATACAGCTTACATTGGCAAATGGCACGTTAATGCGGGTGGCAGGTCCAATTACATTCCCCCTGACCGCCGATTGGGATTCGAATATTGGAAAGTTCTCGAATGCACTCACGACTATAATAACTCTCCTTATTACGCGGGTGATTCAGACGAAAAACTGTATTGGAATGGATACGATGCTATCACACAGACCCGAGATGCGGAATCATATATTCGGGATCATGACAAAGACAGCCCGTTCTTTATAATGCTCTCATGGGGACCACCCCACGCCCCCTACGAAACAGCTCCTGAGAGATTCAGGAAACTTTACACCGAAGACTCCATTGAGCTCCGACCAAATGTGCCGGACAAAATATCCACAAAAACTCGGGAATGGCTCGCCGGATACTATGCTCATTGTTCAGCCTTGGATGAATGCATCGGTCAACTGATCGCCACCATCAAGCAATGCGGAATTGAGAAAGAAACCATATTCGTCTTCACTTCAGATCACGGGGATATGCTGGGGTCTCAAGGTCAGATAAAAAAACAACGCCCATGGGAAGAATCCATTCGCATTCCCTTCCTCCTTAGATACCCCGGACTGCCAAACTGGCAACCCAGGAAAACAGATGCCATTATCGACATCCTGGATATGATGCCAACACTTCTTGGTCTCTGCGACATACCCATCCCCGATTCTGTAGAAGGGCTCGATTTCTCTGAACATATCGCAGGAGGCGATGATCCCTCAGACGGCGCAACACTTCTCACTTGCCCACACCCATTCGGTCAATGGACGGCAAACGATCATGGCGGAAAAGCCTACCGAGGCCTCCGCACAAAACGCTACACCTATGTGCGTGATCTCCAGAGCCCCTGGTTGCTCTACGATAATGAAAAAGACCCTTATCAGTTACGAAACCTCATTGGTGACGAGGAAGCCTCAGCCATTCGAAAAGAACTCGACCAATGGCTCCAAAAAAAACTTGAGGAAACCAACGATCAATTTTTGCCAGGTAGTGAATATCTCAAAAAATGGGGTTACCACGTCGATGAAACGGGAACGGTTCCCTACAACGATTAAATCATGAAAGCATTATCAGTCGTTGAACAAGCAGGCAAACTCATATCCTCTGGAGAGAAGACTCTCGAAATACGAAAATGGAAGCCTAACGAATTGCCTTTAAAAGATCTGGCTATTGTTCAGAATAAAAAAAGACTTACCAAAGCAGATCCTGTCGATCCTGAAGGACGTGTTGTGGCAATCGTTGATGTAAATCATATCAGACCATGGACATTCAAAGAGGCAGAGGCAGCCTGTTCTGAATGGGAAAAAGGTTGGTTAGCTTGGGAACTGAAAAATATCAGAAAAGTTATCATTCCGATCAAAGCGCCTGCGAAACGAAAGATCTACAACATTGAGAATAATATTGAAGATCTACAGACTGAAGATGTGAAGAAATCCAAAGACATGTAATTTGAGCCCACCTCCTTCGTGCTCTCTGTGCTCTTCGTGGTGAAAAAAACAACAATTCGACCCAAGTAACGAAAACCATTGCATTTGCTTGCATCTGACTCTTCCGGCTTGCAGATGAACATAAGAGATAACTACCGTGAAGAAAATGAGTAGGTAGGTTTCCCACTGAAGAAAAGAATGATAAACCACGGAGGACACGAAGAGCACGAAAGAAGAGAATTCGAAATTCTCTCACATCAGCTTATCGGTTGTGCCATCGAAGTTCATCGTAATCTTGGCCCTGGGCTGTTGGAATCATCCTATCAAAGATGTTTAAGCCGGGAACTCGAATTAAATGGAATTGCCCATATTTGCGAGGCGCCTCTACCTATTGAATACAAAGGGATCCATCTGGACTGTGGTTATCGAGTGGATATTCTAATCGAGAACGAACTAATCGTAGAGCTGAAAAGTGTAAAAAGAGTCGAGCTCATTCACGAAGCACAGCTTCTGACTTACCTGAAATTATCCGGAATCAAGATAGGTTTACTCATCAACTTTAGCGTCTCCAAATTGAAGGAAGGAATCAAAAGATACGTAATCTGAGTTTTTTCCTTCGTGTCCTTCGCGCTCTTCATGGTGAAAAACAACGGACTCAAACATTACATCGCGTTACACTGGCTACACCCAAACCAGCGGAGATAACATATTACACCACCCATCGAATCAGCAAACCACAACCCGTGGCAGCTCACCCAAAACATTAAAACAGGATAAAAATGAAAGTCGCATTTGAAGGTCCGCCAGCCGCAGGAAAATCAACGACTGCAAAAGCACTTCAAGCATCCGTAAAGCATTTCGTTATTCCCGAAGTAAATCTTTTGTTTGAGCGGCCAGAAACTGAGCCAGAAAACTGGTACCTGGAACACCAGGTAAAGCGTTGGCAGATTGCACAAAAACAAGAAACCAGTTACAATTCCGTCATCTTTGACGGAGATATTTTTCAGCCGCTCTGGTTTAGTTGGATTTTCAGCGATGAGAACTGGCCCAGCATCGAATATCATGAAGAGTTTTATCGAAAAACAATACTTAGTGGTCATATCGGGTTTCCCGATAAATACATCATTTTTTCCCTACCTGAAGACGAAAGACGGAATCGAGAATATCAACGCAGAAAGGAAATGGAGCGTGATAAGACTCGAATTCAACAAAAGTATAAAAAATATCAACGAATAGCGGAACCCCAAAAAAAATATTTTAAAGCCTTTCAAGAGAAATTTCCAAGCAGAGTACAATTTTTGCAGTCAATTACCTTGAAGGAAAACAAAGAAAGCGTGATGTCACTCACCATACATCAAGATTCTTACAGTGATATTGATATTTTTGAGTTTCTTATCAAATGGTTAAAAACAAACAAAGCAGAACAAAATAGATGATATTCAGGAAAGCTGGTTTTGATGATTTGGATCTACTGACAGAGTGGAACCATCAGTTAATCGCTGACGAAGGACATCGAAATCCGATGGGAATCACAGAGCTCAAAAACAGGATGAAAAAATGGATTTCGGGTGATTATGAAAGTGTTATCTTTTCCGATGAAGAAGATTTAGCTTATGTCTTATTTAAAGAGAATGAATCTGAGATCTATCTGAGGCAGTTTTTTGTTAAACGTGATCAAAGACGAAAAGGCATTGGTAAAAAAGCAATGGGCATTCTTTTTGATCAAATTTGGCCCGCCAACAAGCGATTGACAGTCGACGTTCTCATAAAAAATAAAACCGGAATAGCCTTTTGGAAATCGATTGGCTACAGAGAGTATTGCCTAAGCCTTGAAAAACTACCCAAACAAATTTGAATCAGATCTCATAAAATATTTCTACATTCTCAACAAATATAATGAAACTAAAAGAGCCCATTTTTCGACCCTTTCCGCTTAAAGCCATTACACCACAGGGTTGGTTGGCAGAACAACTCCACATCCAGGCAGACGGTCTCAGTGGTCACCTGGACGAATTCTGGCCGGACATAATGGATAGCGCATGGATCGGTGGAAAAGCCGAAGGATGGGAACGCATGCCCTACTGGTTAGATGGCGTCATTCCTCTGGCCTGGCTTTTAGATCATACAGTGCTTAAGAAAAGAGTCAGTGGCTACTTAGATTACATTATCGAACACCAGCATGGAGACGGCTGGCTCGGCCCTCGCATTGAAGACAAAAAAGAAGCGGCAGATCTCTGGTCACAGGCCCTAGCTCTTAAAATGCTTTTAGTTTACTACGATGCAACCAGTGATGAACGAATTCCATATGTAGTAGAAAAATCATTACAAATGCTAAATCGGCATATTGATCAGCATCCACTTTCAGGATGGGCCAAGTCCCGCTGGTTCGAATTTCTCATTTCCATCTGGTGGTTATATGAAAAGACGAACGAACCCTGGCTGTTAGAACTTGCCAAAAAACTACAGGGCCAGGGCGTTAATTGGCAGGAATTTTTACGCCTTACACCGCAAAAGGTGCGCACCGGCGACTATGATGATAGAGAAGCCAAACACCTACATCCTCCGGTAACACAGACCACGCATGTGGTAAATAACACCATGGCCCTCAAAGAAGGCCCTTTAATGTGGCGACTTACCGATCAAAGCAGTGATCAAGAAGCTGCTCACTATATGATTGATTTCCTTGATCGCTATCATGGCATGCCTACAGGCATGTGCTCGGGAGATGAACATCTAGCCGGGCTCAACCCCTCTCAAGGAACAGAACTTTGTTCCGTCGTCGAATACATGTATTCACTTGAGTGCCTGATCAGCATTTTAGGAGACCCTTCACTGGCTGATCGACTGGAGCTCATTACCTTTAACGCCCTTCCCGCAACTTTCTCTCCAGATATGTGGACTCACCAATATGATCAGCAGGTAAACCAGATTGAATGCAGTGATTTAAAAGACCGGATATGGACCACCAACGAACCGGATGCCAATATCTTTGGCCTTGAGCCAAACTATGGCTGTTGCACCGCCAATCTGAGTCAAGGATGGCCGAAGTTTGCCGCGCATCTCTGGATGCAAACCGATTCCGGAGCCATCGCAGCCATCGCCTATGCACCCTCCATCCTGAAGACAGAAATAGAAGGTGTGCCTATTCAGATCGAATTGAAAACCGACTATCCTTTTCGACAAGACCTTCACTTTACCGTAAAAGTCGAAAAACCGATTCGCTTTCCCCTCCATCTTCGTATTCCAACATGGGCCAAAGAAGCTACGGTTGAAATGAGTGACGAATGCAGTACCATTCAAAAAACAGGTGACTTCTATGTGATTGAAAAAAACTGGGAGAACAAAACGACCCTCCTTCTGTCTTTACCCATGAAACCATTCCTGGTTCCTCGATCCAACAAAGCCGTATCCATTCGCCGCGGCCCACTTCTCTATGCCCTCAAAGTCGGAGAAGACTGGCGTCAAATCAACATGGACCTGCCTCACCGCGAAATTCCTCATGCTGACTGGGAAGTTTATCCAACCACCAAATGGAATTACGCGCTTGAATTAAATCCTATAAATCCGGGCAAAAGCTTTGTTTTCCAGGAGCATGCAATGAAAAGCCCTGTCTTTTCACCGGAACACCCTCCTGTCACCGCGACAGTCAAAGGCCAACCCGTAGATGATTGGAAAAAGATCAATGGTTCTGCAGACGCACCACCTGCCAGTCCCATAAAAACGGATGAACCCTCTGAAAACCTACTCCTCATCCCTTATGGCTGCACTAATCTCCGCATTGCCGAGTTTCCTGTCGTAGAAAAATCAAATACTTAACCTTTTATGTCAGACACCAAGCCAAACATTGTCATCATGTATGCAGATGACTTGGGGTTTGGCGACATCGGTTGCTATGGCGCAACAGACATCCCCACACCCAATCTCGATCGTCTCGCAGCCGAAGGTTTGAAATTTCACCAAGGTTATGCCTCTGCGGCGACATGCACACCATCGCGCTATAGCCTGCTCACCGGCTCCTATCCCTGGCGCAATGCACAGGCAGCCATTCTGGCCGGTGATGCACCGCTGATCATTGATCCTGGAACACCTACCTTGCCCGACATGCTCCGCAGGGCCGGTTACCGGACCGGGATTGTCGGCAAATGGCATCTTGGACTGGGGAAAGGTAATCTCGATTGGAATAAGGAAATCAGCGCAACGCCCAATGATGTCGGTTTTGACTATTCCTACATCATGGCCGCTACCAATGACCGTGTTCCCTGCGTCTATTTGGAAAACCGCAAAGTTGTCGGTCTCGATCCTGATGATCCCATCGAAGTTTCCTACGAACAGGACAAAACCTTCCCTGGCGAACTAACCGGACGGAATAATCCGGAACAACTCAGGATGAAATATAGCCACGGGCATGATGGCACTATCGTCAATGGCGTCAGTCGCATTGGTCGTATGCGTGGAGGCAAAAATACCTTATGGAAGGATGGAAAAATGGCCGAAGTTTTTGCGAAAAAAGCCATCCACTTTGTCACCGAAAATAAAGATCAACCTTTTTTCCTCTATTATGCCTTTCACCAACCACATGTGCCACGTATCCCGAGCCCTTCTTTCATCGGCGCTACCAACCTAGGCCCACGCGGTGATGTCATCGCTGAAATGGATTGGTGCGTTGGTCAAATGCTCGATACTCTCGAACAACTCGGCCTCAAGGAAAACACCATTGTTATTTTCTCCAGTGACAATGGCCCCGTTCTGGATGATGGCTATGAAGATCAGGCAGAAGAATTAAACGGCGCACACAAAGCCGCCGGTCCACTCCGTGGAGGTAAGTATAGCCTCTTCGATGGCGGCACCCGAGTTCCTTTTATTCTCAGTTGGCCCGGCACGGTAAAAGCTGGTGAATCAAACGCCCTTGTCAGCCATCTTGACTTCCATACTTCTTTGGCGACCCTGACAGGGCAAGCCCTAAGCTCAAACGAAGCTCCCGATAGTATCGATCTTCTGGAAGCATTTCTCGGCCATACCGACAAAGGGCGTGATGAACTCGTGGTCGAAGGCTCCCAGGCAAAAACACTTCTTCGTCAAAACGACTGGGTTTACATTCCACCACACGAAGGACCCGCCATAAATGCAAACACCAGGACAGAACTGGGCAATTCTCTCGAACCTCAACTTTACCATCTCTCGCAGGACATCGGACAAATCCAAAACATTGCGACAGAACACGAAAATCTTACCGAAAAAATGTCCACTCGACTGAAAGAAATACTCAAAAGTGAACGGACGCGTTCAACTTAAGGCACAAAAAAGTCTATTCAACTATTAGATGAACCGAAACATCCGGGAGCGTGCTCTGCAAATTTCCCAATCACACCATCAAAGGAACCATTACTGAAAAAAATAATCACGAGATCGGAGCGACCCGAAACGGAAATCATCAGTTTCTTCAACAAAGCATTGTTTTCCGTAAAAGCATGGGCTGCTTTCCCATCAGCTTTCAACTGCTGAGCCATTTCACTTGTATCCAACCTTTCCTCATCTCTCATTCGATCGGCCCGACTGACTGGACCAATAAAAACTTCATCTGCTTCGGACAAAGCCTTGGTAAAGCGTCCCTGCAAAACATTGGTCCTGGCGGTATTACTTCTCGGCTCGAAAGCTGCGAGTAAGGTTCTTCCCGGGTAACGCGCTCGCAAGGCCTGTAACGTTTGTTCAATGGCGGTTGGATGATGACCAAAGTCTTCCATCACCACAACATCTTTATTCTCCCAGCGAATATCCTGCCGGCGACGCACTCCCTGGAATTCCGACAAAGCTTCCAAAGATAATTTCGTTGGATCTTCCGGATACAAGTCCAGTCCAGCCGCTAAGGCTGCCATCGCCACATTACGAACGTTGTAGAGTCCGGAAAGCGACCACTTAATCGTTGTCCAAAGCTTACCCTTCCAATGAAGTTTAAAAGAGGTCCCATCCGGAGATTCTATAAAATCGCCAATCCGCAAATCAGCGCCTTCGCCCGTCCCAACGGTTAAAACGGTTGTCCATGGGACCGGTAGAAGAGAGCAGAGGTTTTCATCATCGCTATTGAGCAGGACAAATCCATTTTCGGGAATGATTCTGAGAAAGTGTGAAAAAGTACGTTTGATATCGGTCAGATCCCGAAAAATATCCGCATGATCAAACTCCAGATTATTGAGCACGGCAATATGCGGCGCATAATGAATGAATTTGCTACGTTTATCAAAAAAGGCGCTGTCATACTCATCTCCTTCAATCACGAAAGCGGCCGACTCATCCCCGAGGTGCGTTCCAGTCGGTTGATCATGGGGAACTCCTCCAATCAGAAAGCCGGGGTTGGCTCCATTTTTCTGCAAAAGAAAAACGGTCAAAGAAGTTGTCGTGGTTTTTCCATGGGTACCGGTAATAACGATATTGCGCCGTTTGGCTAAAACAAATCGGTTCAAAACGGCAGGCAACGACTCAAAGGGAATATCTTTTTTCGTTAACAATCGTTCTATCTCCGAATTTCCTCGGGAAAGCGCATTTCCCACCACCACCAAATCAGGCTGCAACATATCAATACGATTCGCATCGTACCCTTCAAAATAAGGAATTTCAGCTTCCTTGAGCACATCACTCATGGGTGGATAAACATTCTCATCAGATCCAAAAACCTCATGCCCAGCCGAACGCAACAGTAACGCTGCATTTCCCATCGCTGTACCGGCAATGCCCAGAAAATAGATCCGCATATGTTATATCCTATTTCGATTGACTGCCTTCATCGCAAGCTTTCTCCAATTCTTCAGATAAATTCACATCCTCAGCCCACATTAGTCGGATCCACATCCAGAACCTGAACCACATCATCCGGCCAGATAAAATCTCTCTGCAGTTCTGCCAAGAGCTCTACCAGGCGAGTGACTTGATGGGTGAAATACCAGATCTGAAACCGGTAGGAATCTTTTATCTTTTCAATAGCACAGGGAGCCGGCCCACGAATCTCCACCTCTATCGAATGTGAAGCAATCGCCGCCGACACTTTTTTCGCCCACTGCTCGGCAAAAAAAGAAACTTTATCCGGATTGGGACCTCGAATCAAATGCTGCACCAAATGTCGAAAAGGCGGATAGCGGTATTCACGTCGAATCGCCATTTCTTCCTCACAAAAGCCCGTCACATCCGCCTGACGACCAAATTGAATCGGCATGGCATGCGGAGTAAACGTTTGCACCACCACTTCTCCCGAAATATCTCCCCGGCCCGATCTTCCGGCTACTTGAACCATCAATTGAAAAGTCCGCTCATTGGCACGAAAATCCGGCATGTGCAGCGAAATATCTGCATCCACCAATCCGACTAAAGTCACATTGGGAAAATCCAGACCCTTGGCCAACATTTGAGTGCCCACTAAAACGTCGATCTTTCCCGTTCGAAAATCCCCCAAAATTTTGCGGAAGAGATTTTTCTTCCCCATGGCATCTGCATCCATTCGAACAATACGCGCTGAAGGAATAATCTGCTGAACCACTTCTTCAACTTTCTGCGTTCCCATTCCTCTTCGACGAATTTTATCCGACTGACACTCGGGGCAGCGATAAGGAGCGCCCTCTTCTGCTCCACACATATGGCAATGCAAACTGTCATCCGTCCGATGATACGTCATGGCAACACTGCAGTGATTACACTCAGCCACATACCCGCATTCCTGACAAATCATGCTCTTCGAATAACCTCTACGGTTGATAAAAAGAATCGTTTGTTCACGGGCTTCATATCGTTCTCGAATCTTCTCCCTTAGAAAATCCGAAAGGGTGAGCATACCGCGACGCTTCAGTATTTCCCGGCGCATATCGACCACATGAATCAAAGGGAGCCTTCGATCATCCACCCGTTTGGTCAAATAATTTACCTTATATTTGCCATTGGCCACATTCATTTGTGATTCCAGAGAAGGAGTTGCCGAACCCAGTAAACAGACAGCCTTATTAAGCATGGCTCGGTAGACCGCTACATCACGTCCGTGATAACGTGGTTGTTCATCCTGTTTGTAGGCAGGTTCATGCTCCTCATCCACAATAATGAGTTTGACATTAGGCAGAGGGGCAAAAATCGCCGACCGTGCCCCCACCACGACCTTGGCTTCACCCCTGGCCAAGGACAACCATCCATCCAATCTTTCACCATCGGATAAATGACTGTGCCAGACGACCACTTTCTGCGTCCCACTCTGCAAAAGTCTGGAGCGCAGACGACCCACTGTTTGAGGGGTTAGGGCAACTTCCGGAACCAAAAAAATTACGGAACCACCCATCTCCAATGCCTTCTGCAACGCATTCAAATAGACTTCAGTTTTTCCCGAACCCGTTACTCCCTGCAGGAGGTGCACCACAAACGCCGCCTCATGCAAACTCTGCTGCACCATATCCGCCGCTGCCTGTTGTTCTTCATTTAGAGTGATTGCCTTGCTTTCAACCACTTCTCCTTTTGAAAACTCGTCATCATAGGCGACCCTCTCCACTCGTTCAATCGTTTCCTGGAGCAGCCCCTTCTCAACTAAACTTTTCATAGTAGACGCCGAAATTTTCAGTCGCCGCATCACCAAGCCCTTTTGTTGCGGTTTAAACTGCTGAGAAAGAAAAGTGTAGACCTTATATTGGGTCGGAGCCCGTTTTTTCAGTTGAGTTAGATCTGCTGAAGTTAATTTTTGAGCCACCGAAAGATATTTTTCTATGCGGGCCGATTTCCCCAAGCGGACCGCAGTCGGGACCATCGTCTCAATGATGGATTCTCGCGAAGCGCCGTAGTAGGAAACCATCCAATTGATCAGATTGACTAAATCGGGTGTTAGCACCGGCATGGGATAGATCGCTTCCGTAATAACCTTCAGGCGTGACTCCGGCATATCCGCCTCAACATCTACCTGATAAACAACCGCCAGGGTAAACCGACGTCCCACGGGAACCCTGACCAATGCTCCCGCTGGAATGCTTCCCTTCAAATGCTCGGGCACACGGTAATGCAGGATCTTATCGAAACCTGCCAGGGGCCACACACCTACGATCTGATTACCGCTTTTCACCTCTTCTTACTGTCGTCCCATACCGGCCAAGGCAAGACGAGATCACTCTTAGAGATTGCCTGAAAAGGTTCTAGCCATTCTGATTGACAGGTTTTCTTTCACTCATGACATTACCTCTGTGAGTATACAGGCCTGTCGGGATAAATTCAGATATTACCTCGCTGAAAAAAGCCTCCGAGTGACTGGTCAGCGAATGGCTATTTTCGAGGCGGCTTTTGCTGAATCCACCCACTTCACGGCGGAGGAACTCCTGGACAAGGCTCGAATCATCGATAACTCAGTCTCAAGAGCCACTGTCTACCGGACCCTGCCCATCATGATCGAAAGTAGCCTTCTGCGTGAAGTCGATATCGGCAAAAACCTGAAATACTACCTCGCAAATCCGGATAACAATCCTCAACAGGCACAGGTTATCTGTGAAGATTGTGAAAAAATCTTTGAAATCAGCGCTCCTTTTATGGAGTGGTACGGTGCCACCGTTTCATCCAAACTTGGCCTGACGCCTGTTTCGCAGCGCCTGCAAGTTTCTGCCCAGTGTAACAAGTTTCGCAAAACCGGAACTTGTCAGCATCACGGCTAATTTCCCAACCCAGCCTGATTACCCACATGCATAAATCGCCCAAAGACGATTTCGAAATCACCTTCTTTGAAGGGATCCTCAAACGAAGTCCTAAGGACACTGAAGTCCTGGAAATTCTTGGCGGCCTCTATACCAAAGATGGTCGGATTGATGATGGTTTACGGATGGACCGAAAACTTGTCCGGCTCCTGCCGGATAATCCCACCGCCCATTACAACCTTGCCTGCAGCTTTGCTTTAAAGAACAAAGAAGCCAAAGCCATCGAAACACTTCGTACCGCCATCGACCTAGGTTATACCGATAAGGAGTGGATGCTGCAAGATCCCGACTTAAAAAGCCTGAAACAACACCCGGCTTTCAATGATTTGGTCAAGAAACTATCGAAAAAATCACTCGACCAAAAACGATAGACAACGCGTTTACCAGAAGTTGCCCTATCGCGGATTTATGCTACGTATACCTTAATTCTGACCATGCCCGATCTTCTAACGTATGAACCCTTTGTTCTTTCTTCTCTTGAAGGTGAAGAAGCGCCTCTCACAGCGATTCAGGAAGAAATCCTCGAATTGAAGAAGAAGCGCAATGCCGTGATTCTCGCACATAACTACCAGATTGAGCCCATTCAACGCATCGCTGACTTCATCGGTGATTCCCTGGGGCTGGCCTATCAGGCAGCCTCAACCGAGGCCGACATTATTCTTTTCTGTGGCGTTCATTTTATGGCTGAAACAGCCAAAATTGTGAACCCTTCTCGCACGGTCCTTCTTCCTGAACTGGAAGCCGGCTGTTCTCTTTCCGACTCCTGTCCCGCCGAACGACTGGCCGCCTACAAAAAAGAAAACCCGGAGGCCTATATCGTCGCTTACATTAATTGTTCCGCTGCGGTTAAAGCCCTCTCTGATGTTATTTGTACGAGTGGCAATGCGGTCAAAATTGTCGAAAGAATCCCAGAAGACAAAGAAATCCTCTTTGTCCCGGATCAAAACCTCGGTCAATGGGTTGCCGGAAAAACCAAACGATCGATGAAGCTATGGCCCGGCAGTTGTTATGCCCATGTTCTCTTTACCGTTCGTGCTTTGGAAAAAACCAAACTGAAATACCCAAACGCTCCCGTTATCGTCCATCCTGAGTGTACCGAAGCTGTTCGCGATATGGCTGATGAAATTTGCAGCACGGAATTGATGGTCAAGTATTGTAAAGAAAGTGATGCCAAAGAAATCATCGTCGTCACTGAATCAGGCATGCTCCATCGACTTCGCAAAGAAATCCCCGGAAAAACCTTCATTGCCGGCCCCACCGATACCTGTGCCTGTAATGATTGCCGTTTCATGAAGATGAATACGATTGAGAAAGTAAGAGATGCCCTCCTTTATATGAAACCGGAAATTCAAATGCCGGAAGATATTCGCTCCGCCGCCTATCAACCGATTAAACGTATGCTCGACTGGAGCAAAGCTTAAGCAGCTACACTAAAACTATTTCTTCAAATTCCACAGATCGTTCAACATTCCCTTCTTTAAGTTTTCAGGAAAAAAGTAAGCGAACTTTCCGCTACGATCTTACCCGCAGTGTCTTTAACGGAATTGTCGATGCCGGCCTGAAAGCCTTTGCCTTACTCGTGGCTATCCGTGTTTTTGACGCTTCGGCCAACGTGAAAGCGCTGATCGCAGCCGGGCCTTTTATCGGCCTGGTTCTCACCCCTCTAAGTCTTTTTATCTTCGGCCGGCTCCAGTGGACAGCCAGCACAGCATGCACCAGTAATTATTTCTTAGGCGCCCTCTCCATGACTCTGGCTGCTCTCAGTCAAAACTATTTTCTCTTTGTTCTGGGGACGATCTTCAGTGGAGCGCTTCTCATGCAACAACCGCCACTACTGGTCCATATTTATACCGAAAATTATGCACCGGATCGAAGGGGTTACTTCGTTGCCCGAACCATCGTTCTATCTTCCCTTTTCGCAATCGGGTTTTCCTATATTGGAGGAAAGCTCCTCGACTGGGATATTACCTACTATCATTTTGTCTTTCTCTTTATGGCTCTGGCTATACTTTGTGCCAGTTTTGCCACGAACCGAATACCTTCCACTCCACTACCTCCAGGTAGTTCAAGAAATCCACTGAAAGGATTTTCTTACGTCTGGAAAGATAAAATCTTTGGCTCCATGCTCGTCATCTGGATGTTCCTTGGCTTTGGCAACCTGATTGTCCTCCCCCTTCAGGTTGAATTCATGGTCAAACCCAGATTTGGTATCGAAGCGACTAATACACAAGTCGCCCTGGCCATTGGCATCATCCCATTGGTTTCCCGTATTCTCACCACTCAAATCTGGGGATACCTCTACGACCGCTACAATTTTTTTCTCGTTCGTGGAATGATCAGCAGCGCCTTTGGCCTGGGCCATCTTATTTTCTTTAACAGCCATGCCGTCTGGAGCCTCTACATTGCCGGGGCCTTTTCCGGGATTGGTGCAGCCGGAGCACAAATTGCCTGGAGCCTTTGGGTGACAAAATTCGCGCCATCTGACAAGGCCTCCGAATACATGGCTGTCCATACCTTTTTCACCGGTTTCCGCGGCATCCTCGCCCCTTTTATCGGTTTTTACATTGTTACCAGTATGTCTGCTTTTGGCATTTCCCTTCTTTCCGTAACACTTGTATCCATTTCAATCCTTCTGCTCATCCCTCTGAAAAGAGTGGCTGAAAAGCAAACCCAAACCAAAGAAAAGAATGTTTAGACAAGATGAACAAGATAGTTGATCACATAGTTTTCTACTCTTTTTCAGGAACATCTCGTTAAGCCTGTCTTAAAAATAAAAGAAATCATGTAGATTTTGTTCATCATCTCTAAAATCTTTCAAAGCAGTCAAAGAACTCAACTGGCTCATCAAAAATCTGCGTGAATCTGCGGATAAAAACACTAAACAAGATAAGAAAAATCACGCCCGCTTCGCTCAAGACCCCAAGACGCTAAGAAATTAAAAAGGAAAGCTTTCGCGACTCTGCGCTTCGCGTGAAAACTTAAAATCCTTTCTAAAAAATTCCAGAGAGACCAAAGAACTCAACTCGCTCATCAAAATCTGCGTGAATCTGCGTAATCTGCGGATCAAAACAATCCTTCAATTCACCTTTCACATAGCCAAGTCAGTCGCGCTTCTCACCCAGTATTGTAACGGAATGCCAGAACGAGCCTGACCGAAAAGCGAGGTTGTTGGGAACAACGGATGGTAGTGGTGTGGTCTTTTCGCTGAAGCGTCGGGCAGATACGAAAGAGCGGTCGAATCTATGACCTAACGGACGAAGGAGCTAACTTGAGCGTTTATTCAGAAATAGCCTGGCATGTCCACTGCTATTGGTTGGAGTATTCTAATTTTTTTCTTTTTGAAAAAAAGCATTTACAAAACCAACAAATAATTCTTGGTTCTCATCAAAGCGTATCGACATATAATATATTTTATTCATTTTCTTTACGCTCACCACATCAATGAGTTCAAATCTGAGAACATCTGTTTTGTATTCTTCAGAACAATTAATACTATATTCAATAGGATCTAGCGATTCACTGCCATCGAGATGTAGTAAATCAACCGCCTCTTTTAATTGGCTTATGCCTGTTAAATGAGATTTTATAGATGACTTAAGGTATTCATCTTCAAGAGCTGTATTCTTAGGAAGTTGTAATCTTTGATTTAAAAATGCATAAACAGAGTTTTTTGGCTCTTCATTATTTGAAGAGCAGCTCTGCAAAAGAACAGTTAATAGGATTAATAATACTTTTTTCAATTGAGTGAAAACGCGCGTTGACATGAGGACAGACTATTTAAGTTCCAAGGTTGCTTCAAAATGGTTCGATTCACAAGCTTGTCTTTCAACATAGCCAAGTCAGTCGCGCTTCTCACCCAATATTGTAGTCAAATGCTCAGGACGAGCCTGATCAGAAAACAAGGTTGTTGGGAACAACGGATGGTAATGGTGTGGTCTTTTCGCTGAAGCGTCGGGCAGATACGAAAGAGCGGTCGAATCGATGACCTAACGGACCAAGGAGCTGGCTTGTGCGTTTATTCAAAAATAGCCTGGCATAGCCACTGCTATTGGTTGGAGTATTAGTATTTCCCTTTTTTGGTCAAAAATCGTAGAGAACTTTTCCGTTTGAAACTACAATCACACGTTCAACTCTCGACAAGACAACTTCGTTACCATTTGTGTCTATAGCTTTAGTCTTCCAATCTGGGCCATAAATGAAATACACTGACGAACCATCAGCAATAGCATCAAGCAACTTATCCTTTTGAGTCGTTGTATACTCCCTGAGACTATTTACATCGACTAGGTCAACAGGTCCCATCGGATTAAAATTTCCTCCAAGATAATCAGTAATTATATCAAAATCAGGATTGTGATTAGTATTTGTCCTTGTGGTACAACCGAAAAGGATACAACAAAGTAAAAGAAATAAGATGTTATGTTTCATATGTTGTTGGTACTAAAATAATACACATAATGTTAATTTGATTTCGGATTCGAAAGATTTACCTCTATGTAAGAATATAATAATATCAAAAGTATAAAATAATTAACTATTTTTATCTTCGTGGCCAATCCCCAGGATTAATGGATCTTGGATTTATTGGTTGATCTTTGGTTCGTCCTCTTACGACGCCCTTCCGGTTTGCTTTAGGATTATAAAACGGACTTTTTGATTTGTCTTCGTAAATTTTATTTATGTCGGGATAACCATCCTTGTTAAGGTATTTTTTATTCAGAGGTAGTTTTGGACCTTTAGGGTTTAGCTGATTATGCATCCAGGCAAACACCTGGGTCTGGTATTCATTCCACACTTCCTGCCTGAGATGATCGGCCCTGTAGTTTGCATGATCACCGCCATATTTAGGGTCTGATGGAGATAATTCTGGCAACTGAGTATGACCGAATTCGTCTCTAATCACCATTGCTGCTTCAGCAGGTGATATATTAGAGTGAATATAAAGTACATTTCCATCTGGAGTTCCCAAAATCACATAAACACTGCCTTTAATTTGACGATCTGGAGCAACTCTCTTTCCCGTCGTGGAGTCATAAATGACTTCCTTCTGTGTCCATCCATCCACTACAATGACCAAAACTGCATCATTTTGTAGTGCGTCCAACACCTCTTCGCCTCTAGGTGATTGTGCTAAAATTTCAGCAACATCTGAAGGCGTCCAACGAGCCACAGCTGGATTTGCCTCGCCAAATGTAAAACTACCAGGACTATATATTCTTTGAAGATCATCGTTGAGAGGTCTTCCATTACTATCTGTCTGAATACTTTGCTTTGTAGCTTCCGAAAATCGTGAAGCTGTAGGCGATTCAATCACAGGCGGTTCAACTACAGGCGGTTCAGTCACAGGTAGAGAAGGTACTGCAGTGGTATTATAAGTCTGATCATAGACCCTCCAACTAAGATACATCTCGCTCCCATCCATCCATTGTCCGGTAACCGGATTGATATCAATTTGCCACATACCATCGGTGTCCCACAGTAAATCTATGGGCCTTCCAAGGATACCATAACGGCCTCCAATCTGAAGATGTATTGAGAATCCTACCATACCCAGATAGTCCCATGAGTTGATAGTATTGTTACCGACAAAGGCATAAAGGTTCAGGCCACCAGCTTCACCGATAGGATCTCTGTTGATAAAACGTCCCATGGAAGCAGAGTAATAACGCAAACCGTAGTAGATCAACTCGGTCTCCTTGTCGTAGTACTTGGTGGAGACGCGGAAGGGATTGTCATTGGCGTAATCCCCAGTAATCCGCAGGAGTTCACCAGAAGGACCGTATTCATAAGCTGCTTCGACCGAGCCGTCGCTATTGTCCAGCAGAGCCGAGAGATTGCCATTGGCATCGTAGGCAGTGTTGTAACGATCAGAACCATCGGTAATCATGAGCAGTCCACCTACGCCTCCAGCGCCTTGCAGGGTATGACTTTCATCCAACCCCCAGGTATAGGTGCGTTCAATGGTGCCGCTTTGATCCTGTTCGGCCATCAGGTTCCAGCCGTCATAGACAAAGCGCAGATGAGAGTCCACCGTCCCGCTGGAGCCATTCCAGGCGCTGTAGACCACTTTTTCTACCCGTCGACCGAGATAATCGTACTTAAAGGTCAGGTGGGTGGTTCCCTTGGTCATGGAAATGAGTTGATTCTCCAGATCATAGGCATAAGTCCAATTCCCGTCCGAGGTGAGGTTGCCATCGAGATCATAGGTGAAGGAGGAAGGAATCACCTTTTGCTCGGTGATTTCATCATAGAGATCACTGCCGCCGGCGCCCGCTCCGGGCATGGAGGCTTTCACGTCGATGGTATAGGGACTGCTTTGATTGGTACTATCGTAAAAATAGTCTCCGTGGCGAGTGGCCGGATTTCCTTCGATCAGCACATTGGCCGATGAATTGGCAAAACCGCGCACATAACGATCGGCCGAGACGGTGCGGGCATCGTATTGATTGAGGCTATTCGTAGTATAGCTATCAGCTGCGGTCGAATCCCCTTCTTTACTGGTGGCACGGTTACCGGCATTGTCGTAGGTAAAGGTGACTTTGCGATCGGGCAACTGAGTGCTGGTGCCTCCCAGAACTGTCGAGGCAGTGAGTAGTTCACTGCGATCGTTGTAGGTGTAGTCGGTTTCCAATCCGTTGGAGGTGCCATAAGCCTCAAAAATTTCCCCGGTTTGAGTATTTTCCGTCCTTCGATCGAGCCAGTCATAGGTATAGGCATGTTTGACTTTAGAGTTTGTGCTCCACTTGGTCTCGATGCTGTCGACCCGGTCACGAAGACTCGACCAAGTGCGAGTAGCCGTGTAGCTACCACTGGTAATGGTTTTGACCAGGTTGGAGTTCGTCTCGTAGCCATAGGTGAAAGTCTTCGCCCCGATATCATCCTTGATGCTGCTGATACGCCCATCGGTTCCATCATAGGCGTATTTGGTCTCCACGTAGGCATCGGGATCCCCACTGGTGCCATAGCGAGTGTACTCCAGCTTACCCCGGTTATGCAGGAAGGGAGGCCCCCAATCACGGGTATCCAAAAAGGCATAACTGAGCTGGCGTCCACTGCCATAAAACGAGCTGTCTAAGGTTTCTTTCTCCACCAGCCAATCTTTGCGTGGTGTGGTCCTAAAACTGAAGGTACGCGTGCCGGTCGCATCGGTGACCGACTTGAGGGTGCCGAGACGGCTGTAAGCGTAGGTAATATCCGGGGTAGTGTCCGAATAATTCACCCCGGTCAGTTCAGCCGTATGGCTGTCGTAGCTATAGGTGGTATGCTGACCCCCTCCCCGTGCCCAGGTGCGTTTGGAAAGCTGACCGCGTTGATTGTACTCGAAGAGGACCGACTCATTGGCCGCATCTTTTTTCGAGGTGATCAACCCTGTCTTGGTTTCCACCACCCATTCGGTGATATCGGCGGTACCAGGACTGCCCGGCCAAGTGCTGCCCGTCCAGCCAGAACCACCCCGGTAGGTGTTTTGTTTTTTCAGATGTCCGTAGGTGCTGTCGTACTCATAGAGCACCGGATAACCCTCATCCCCCCAACGCTTGGTCAGGCGTCCGGTCGTATCATAAGCCAGATAGGTATTTAAATAACTACTACCGGTAGCATCTTCATGCCGTTTGACCTGTTTGACCTTGCCCGTACTGTAATAGGCGTACTCATGGGTGATTTCCTGAGCCGCACCCAAGCCTTTAATCTGAGAGGGGAGAACCGTGCCATTGACAAAAACAGTGGTATGATCACCCGTGCGATCATTGACTTTATGATTGCGCCCATAATTATCATAGGAATAAGTGGCCGTGACCCCTTCACGACTGACTGATTTGACCAAAAGGCCATTGCCGTAAGTGTTCACAGTAAAGCCCGAACCATCCGGCGGTCGCACCTGCTCCACCCGTTTATGAGTGGTGGGATACTGGTAAACCTGCATCATCGTCACGTTATCGTTAATATCATAGGTGTAGGTGCGATGGGTCTCATTACTGGAAAGAAGGTTTAATTGTTGTAGAACCATCTGAACCCGAGATTCCGTTCCGGTGGGATTGCCCGAGGCATCCATGTCGGCCACGTATTCCTGATAGCGCCGGCGCCAACTGGTATTCTTTTCATAATCCCATTGGTGCTTTTTGATACGGTCCGCCGAATTATCCACCTTCGTCCCCCCGGAAGCCACATCGAGCCATTCATATTCCACTTCTCCAAAGGTATTGTAAGTGTAATAGGTATTGGCCAGGCCAGGTTCGGTTCTGTAAGAGAGCAAGCCGGTAGTGGTATCGTAAACGTAGCTACGAATAAAGTTGCCCAGGGTGTTGTAAGAAGGTGCTTCTTCCTTAGTGATTTGTCTACGCCAGTTGACCCATTGCTTCTGCCAACGGGTGGAGGCAATCGAGGTTCCCATAGCAATTTTGCGCCACCGCCGTCCATCGGTTTCAGTCCCATAGTCAAAGTACTGGCCAGCAGTGGAGGTGATACCACTCACCGCAGTCCCCGTGATGCTTTTAACCGAACCATCCCGGTAGGTAGTGGTGATTTCAGTGCCGGCGCCCCCATCGCCGCTGATCCCGGGTAAGGTCTTGGTCACGGTGCGATCATCAGAGCTGTAAGCATAAGTGGTCTTATAACCTCCCGGGGCCGTCATTTCCTCCAGGCGTCCGGCTGTATGGTAGACCCATTCGGTTACCAGGGGATTGGGATCACTGACCGGGCCGACCGTTTGTTTGAGTAATCGAGAATCGCTATCGTATTCATACTGGGTGGTGATATCGGGGAGGACCACACCTTCCACCGTGGCCGTTTTCACCACTTTTTTAGTCACTCGATCCAAATCATCATAGGTGTAATCAGTGATCGTGCCGTCGGGAGTTTCTTCCGAAATCATCTCTCCATCGACCCAGGTGGCTTCGTAGACGGTATTATTGCTGCCGGTGCGCTTTTTCAAGTAGCCGGCATCTTCATACTCGTAAGTAATTCCTGTGACTTTTTCAAAGGTGGCGGTTGCATCGTAATTGTAAACATAGCTCTCCATATCGGTGACAAACCCCCGATTATCCCGGATGATATCGATGCGAGTGGACTTGCCCTTGATCAGATAAAAGTTCTGGCTCAGCACGGTGGTTTTCAGCACCGCGCCAGTAGCATTGGAGGTGCCCTCGTAGATGGATTCGGTCCATTCGTCGTTAACGCCATCGTAGGTCAGCTCATAGTACTGCATGCGACCATCGGGGTACCTTACATAGATGGGCTTATTGGCGTAAAAGGCTACCTGATCACTGCGGTACGCGGCGGTAACAGTGGTTTGATAATTGGTCGAATCGGAATAATCGTTGCGGGTGGTCACCAGGGCATACTTACTGTTATGCTGACTGCCGTAGCTGTAGCTGAAGGTGCTCTTGGCCACCGTCACATTGTTGTTCTTGGTTTCAATGGTACTGGGCAGAGGGGTGCCTCCCGTCCAGACGGTGGTGTAGCTGTAGGTGGTGGCCAGACAGTTGGTATCGGTGGCGCTACTGGCAGCCGTCGGGCTGTCTTTAAAGGGGCGGTATTCTTTGGTCACCAGGCCACGATAGTTACTGCCATCATCATAATCATAGCGCACCCAATTGCCATCGGGATAGGTGATCGATTTGAGTCGAGTATAATCCCCCTTGTCTGAACTGTTCGTATAATAATCGTAGGTGGTGATGTAGTCATTGCTGTCGATGGTTTCCTTCAACTCGATCAGTTCCTCGCCCCAGGCAAAACCATCATCATCATAGGTTTTAATAAAGCGAGTAGCTTCCAGCTCGGTTGTATCCGGTTTATGTTTCACCACAGTGGTCTCAACCCGATCCCCCGTGGCCGTGCTACTGGTTTTGGTTAGTTTTCTCAGATCCGCATTGTCGGCCTCCAGGGTCCAATCACCGCTATTATAGGTTGCTTCGGTAATGGTGGTGCGAGTGCCTTCGGTTCGGGTCAGCTTCAGTTGGCTGTTGCTGCCACCCAGTTTTTCGATTTTGTACTTGATAAAAGGGGTGCCGGAAACGGCGTAGGTGGCGGTTTTGCTGCCCACATCGGCCGGTTTATAAAAACGGATTTCGTAACTGCTGCCCAAATCCACAATATCGGCCAGAGCCTGAGGGGTATAGACTTGGCGCAGTATACTGCCACCGGTTCCGGTGCGAATCACATCAACATCATCACTGGTCGTATAGGCCGTGTAGTAATTAAGGGCCGAGGGTTCAAAGAGAGTGGAACTGATACTTTCGGCCGCCAACGTGATATTTCCCGCCGGTTTGCCATTGGCCAGATTGCCCATGGAGACACCCCATTCCAGAGGGCCCACTTTCAATCCTAAATCGGTGCCCGCTGGCGCGTTACTGTTGCTAATTCTTTCTTTGCGTTTGAGCACGATGGTCCAACTATGCTCGGCATAATTGTCATTGAATTCATCCCAGTCTCCTTGCCAGTCCGAATCAGAAAGGTAGGTTCTTTCCACACCGTCGACAAAGATAAGATAACCATCGGGCGGATACAAAGTGAAGCTGACTTGATCGAGTTCATTGCCTCCGATGGTCATGGCATAGAGTTTATTGGGAACGAGTTCGGGGTAGACCTCATCGGTCGTGCCGCTATCGCCTACGGTGATGTATTCGGTTTCACCAGCAAAGGACATGCTGTAGTTGGGCACTTCGTAATCGGGGTGACCGGTTTCGATCAGACTGGCAAAGGTTGATTTGGCGCCAACTCGTTTGCTTATTTCGCTGGCGTAACTGTTGAGACTGAGTAGGCAGCTGGTGAGCGCCAACAAAAGAAAATAAGAGCGTTTCATCATGGTGGTGTTTCCGGTTTAAAAAGTTATTTCAGTAAAGGTTCTTGTATCCATTGGCTGCTCATTAGAGAGGTGATCGTTGCAGGTTGATCGTGCCGTCATCATTGCTGCTATTGCTGGTGGTCGGATCTAGCCCCAGGCGAAATTCCTGCAGATCAGTGATACCGTCGCCATCGTAGTCGCTCGTTGTGGTGACATCTGTAAAATCGACAAGCCCATCACCCGGGTTATCATCAATGATCAGTTGCTCAAACCAATCTTCTATCCCATCCCCATCTGAATCGGCCGATACCGTGAGTCCTGTACTCCAATTCGACCAGTTGGGAATCGCATCTCTGGCCCGCACTGTCATGGTGTAGCTGTTGCTACCGGTTAGATCCACTCCCGTATTGATACTCAGGCTGAGCGAAGCAGTTGAGCCGAAGTAAACGCCATCTTTTCTCACTTCATAACCCGTCACGGCAACGTTGTCACTGGAGGCTGCCCAATTGAGGGTAAAGGAGGTCGAGGTAATGTCGCTGACGGAAAGTCCGGTGGGAACCGAGGGCGCTGCCGTATCTGTCGTCATCACATTTTTAGCCGTACTCCAGCCCGACCAATTGCCGGCCGCATCCCGCGCTCGGACGGTCATGGCATAGGTGGTACTAGCCAACAAGTTGGTCACACTTTTGCTAGTGCCGCCTACCGTGCCTAAGGAGGTGGTATCCCGTTTCACTTCGTAAGCAGTCACTCCGACGTTGTCGGTTGAAGCGCTCCAGGTCAGAGTGAAGGAGGTATCGGAGATACTGCTACCGGCCAGACCTGTGGGAACAGAGGGTGCCGCGGTATCTAAAGTTGTCACATTCTTGGCCGAACTCCAACTCGACCAGTTGCCGGCCGCATCGCGGGCCCTTACGGTCATGCTGTAGGTCGTGCCATTGATTAGGTTAGTCACACTTTTGCTGGTGCCTCCCACTGTCCCTAAGGAGGTGGTATCCCGTTTCACTTCATAGGCGGTGACGCCAATATTGTCACTGGAAGCCGACCAAGTCAGGGTAAAGGAGGTCCCCGTAATGCTACTACCGGCCAGGTTCGTCGGTGTGGAGGGGGCAGAGGTATCGTTAAGGGTGGTCACATTACGAGCGGAACTCCAGCCCGACCAATTGCCGGCTGCGTCACGTGCCCGGACTGTCATGCTGTAAGTGGTATTATAAGTGAGATTGGTGACACTTTTACTGGTGCCTGCTACGGTCCCTAAGGAGGTGGTATCCCGTTTAATTTCATAGGCGGTCACCCCGACGTTGTCGGTCGAAGCGCTCCAGGTCAGATTAAACGAGGTCATGGTTTTACTATTGTCTCCCAGACCGGTCGGCACCGAAGGCGCGGTCGTATCCACAATGCTGACCGAATCCGAATCATACACACTGGTATAATCCGTATCCAAGGTGGCATAGTAGGAATCCGAACCGGGACTGGAGGGAGCTGTCACATTGCCGCTAACCGAAATATCCGTCCGGGGAGAATCCCAGGGGTCATAGGAAGCGCTTTTCCAATACAGTCCATTACGGGTCACCGTCAGATCCGTAATCGAATCCAGATCATCATAACCCGAAACACTGACAAAATAAGTCGAACTCACCTCTGCTGAACTCGGAGCGGTGATCGTCACAGAGGTCAGCGCATGGAGTGAGTTGCTCAGGGTAAGCGCCATCACAGCGATCGATACTTGTTGGAAGAGCGTTCTCATGACTGGCCTCCTTCCTTAACCAATTGGGTGAGTTTTTCCGGAAGCTCTTTCCAGACATCGACCGCTCGCACGATTCCGCTGTGATCAATCAGATAAACAGAGGGTACCCGGCCTAGATTCAGTTGGCTGGCTAAGGCGCCATTCAACCCACCCGGATCGTAGAGCTGTAAGGAACCCGGTGCCAAACAATTGATCTTGGTTTGGGCTGCCTGAGTATCCGCATCGAGATTGAGGCCGACAAAGACCACGTTTTCACCTCCTTTTTCCAGCAAACGGCTCACCCAGAGATGACTATTTTCACCCAAGGCGGTCCAGGCATAGAGCACCACGACTTTGCCCTGCAGCTCGGAAAGATTAAGGGTCACTCCTTCACTGTCTTGCAGAGAAAGGTCGATGGGGTTATCCACCATGGCCTTCCGGTTCAACAATCTTTGGGCGCCGTTTTTGACGGATGCCGGTGCAACGGAAGAAAGCAATTGTCTGGCCAGTTGTTCGCCTTTAACAGAATCGTCGTGATCGTTAGCCAGCGCCAAAAGCGATTCGTAGGGTTCGACCTGATCGGGAAACTCGGCCATCAGGGTTTTGGCTAACTCTTCATAGGCGGCAAAGCGAGTAGCCCGGGTCAGCCCAGGAGTCTCTTTGATGTCCAATCCGCCAACGCGGGAAGCAATGACAAAGCGATCATGCTCGGATAGGTTTGGGTCTTGGCGAACTTCTTCCACCAAGGCACTCAGGCGTGATCGATCGGCTGATTGCCCTTTTTCCAGAGCCGTGAGCAGGGATAAGGTTTCCTCATGGGTGGCTTTCGATGCCAGTTCAGCTGCCGTCGGCAGATCCTTGACGGTTTCTGTTTCACTCGACGCCTCCACACTTGTCGGGTCACTGGATACCTCCACCGTACCCGTAAAACCATTACCACCTCCGACACGATACAGTTCCGCCGTGCCAAAAAGACTGGGATTGAAACCCGATTCATTGGTCAACGTATGCCAGGTTAGTTTCCCATCAGGTAAACCGCCATCGTCATCATCGTTGACATGAATATCCAAGCCAATCAGCATGCCGCTCACCGCAGTCACTTCCAGAGTGTCCCAGGGAATCTTAATCTCAAAGGTGTAGCCACCGATCTGCTCAGTAGAAGCAAACTCCACACCGGCAGTGGCGCCATGAGCCAGCTCACTGATAGTCGTGTCGCCCCATCTCCAGGCATAAAGATAATCTTTGGGACCATAACTGGTCAGTTGAGAATAATCCGCGTCCAGGTAGATTTCGATCGAATCATCGTTCCAGGTATCAGCCGAATCGTTACTGGCAGCCTCATCGCTTACCTCTATTAAGAAATAGAGATAATTCGTATCCCAGAGGGCTTTGTAAGTGGCGGAAAGGTCCGAACTCGACGACACTGTCCCTGTCACCAGATTGCTGATATTATAGGTAATGGCATCTTCGTAAACGGCATCAGCTACCCCATCAATGTTCGGCACCCCATCCGAATCGATGATAAAGCTCAAACCTGCTGCCCAACCGGAGATCACCAGCAGACTCGTTACCCACAATCCTAAGATTCCTTTACTCATTTTGTTTTTCTGATTCATCTGCATCCCTCTTTCTGCCTGTTACATATGACTACCATCGCGTGAATTAAAAAATGACTTCCCCTTTGATCCCATCTTCAGTGAAAACTCCCCGTTCCTGGAAGGAACCTCTTTGCCCTCCATCAAGTGATCCTCTTTAGTTTCAACAATATGCGCTGAGGCACCCGAACGTATCATCCCAAAATCAATCCCTTTCATAAGAGCTAAAAGATTATCTCCTTCAGTTATTCTTCAATAAAAAGAATTACCAAAATTTAGGTACTCTTTTCTGCTTTTCAGAAATGTTTCTGGGAAATGAGTAGACTACATCGTCTCTCTTACCTACCTCTTAACGTATTGCGGATACGAGCCCGGATGGAAGGAGCTTCCTTGATTAAAGCGGTCTGCAACAGAGTTTCCACTTCAGGTCTCATTTCACTCTTTCGCTTGGCCAAAACATAAAGCCCATGATAACCCCATGCCCGAATGAATTTATTCTGATCACTCACACAGGAGCGATAATAATCCTCCAACTCCGGAAGATAACCCAATCGATTATCCAATAGCGGCAGTGACTGTGCCATAACCAGACGGGACTCCCAGTGCGATAACATTTCCAGGTGCTCGATCAGATAGTTTAAGGCCTCATCTGTTATCTCACCTTTTTCTTCAATATGTTGCTTCAACAACCAGGAGGAACAGCGATGAACCTCACTCAATTCAGAAAAAATCAAATCGATAAAGTCCCGATCCAATTCCTTCCCTCGCAAAAATTCATCATACAAAACCTTTAACTCCGGAACATTTATCCTCTGCTCGGAATCAAGAATTTCAGCCAAACCATTCATTGAAAAAAACGTCTTTTCTCGCTAATACCTAAACGGTTTCTTACTCTCTGAAATAATTTTTCTGTTTTTCAGAAATAGGAAGTTCTGCCCTTTCCATCGCCTGTAACATATCTTCCCATACTGTGCGTTTTATCCGCATCGATTCATTGCGCAGCAGATAGGAAGGATGATAGGTAGGCATGACCGGTGTCTCACCAAACATCTGCCATTTCCCCCGAACCTTTCCCATTGAAGGCACCGCTTCTGCACCCAGTAATCCTTTCGCGGCAGTGGCCCCCAAAGCAACAATCAGTTTTGGTTTCACCACTTCCACTTGAGCGCGTAAATACGGCAAACAAAAAGCCATTTCCTCGGCTGTAGGAGGGCGATTCCCATAGCGTTTTCCTGTTTCAGGACGCCAATTCATAATATTACCGATATAGACTTCTTCCCGCGTCAAACCCATCGCCTTAATAATCTTGGTTAACAGATTACCTGCTGCTCCGACAAATGGCTCCCCTTTTCGTTCCTCTTCTTCACCCGGAGCTTCGCCGCAAAAGAAAATATCAGCGTCTATATTTCCCACTCCAAAGACTACTTTGCAGCCATCGTGCTTGTGTTTGTTGCACACTTCGCAGTTCAGAACGAGATCTCTCAAATACTCCCACTGTTCCTGTTTGCTCCCCTCCGGAAGAATAACTTCCTTGGGCAGAAAATCATGGGAAAGAGAAGAAGCAGTTGTCCTCTTTGCAGAAGCCTCATTTTTTGTCGAATCGGAAACTTTCTGAAAAATGGCATTCGCCTCATCCGCCGTTTTGACTCTCGCATGCAAAGTATGAGAAACCTGCTGCTCTTCCATCAAAGGAGCTGTCCTTTCAGAAGACATTCCCTCTCCAACGCTCAACTTCGCGACAGCCTGGCGCAAACCTTCCATCGAAGATTCCGCTACCGACACCGTTGAAACTCCCGATTGTTTTAACCGTTTTAATTCTTCAACCAGACTTTCGAGCTGTTGTCTCATTCCTTCGATTACAAACAAATTTTTACTTTAGCCGAATACGGATAATAGACGTTTCCGATTTGCGACTGATCAACAACACAAATTCTGTGCGGGTATCATCCGCGACAATCGCCTCCATTAAGGAAACAGCTTTTTCATAACTCCTGATAACGATCCCATCAATTTCCTTAATTAGATCGTTTGGTTTCAAACCAGCTGTACTGGCCTGACTATTGATTTTTACAAAATTCGCGATGACTCCCATACTTTCTCTTTCAGACAAGTTGCGCTTTACTCGGTCAAACGTAACGAACTCCCGCAGAGTGATTCCCAATTCTTCAAAATAGCGCTGCTCCGCTTCCTTAAGCAACTTTGGCTGACGTCCGATGGTCACCTCTATTTCCTGTTCTTCTTTATTTCTTAAAATGCCAAACCGAATGAGATCACCCGGTTTTCTCATGAGAATCTGGCGCTCAAGATAAGTTGTCACGGCTACGTTCGGACTAAAAAGTGGAAGATCCTTCCCATCTATCGATACCACAATATCTCTTTTCTCCATACCCGCTTCAAAGGCAGGACTATTTTCAAGAATTTCACTGACAACCACAGCCGACCGGTTTTCCAATTTAAAAAAAGAGGCCACCTCAGAAGCCACCGGCTGTAATCCGAAAACCCCAATCCAGGGAATATTCTGCCCAATAGGCGATTCGGGCACCCGATCAACATGAAGCAGGACTTCCGCTGCCGTGAAGAAAGCTCCGCTCCCATTATTGTTTTGCAGCGCAACATTATACTTTTCCCCATCGAGAATGAGCACTCTATTAGAAGGTATCCCATTAGCCGTCCAACCAACAAAAGCCCCTGCAGCATTGAAAACAGGCGATCCAGGACTTCCCAAATCTTCTATGGAAAATCCAATTTCCTGAGGAATTTTCTGCATAAAAGAAAGACGCCCATGCAAATAGAAAGGTAAAAAGTTAAAATCTTTTCCCATCAAACCGATTCCCCACAGTTCTTCACCAAGCTCGGGGCATTCGATTTCATATTGGGTAAAAGGCACGAGCCGATCCACCACTTCCTCATCTGCCTGCAAATAATGCCATCCCGTTACATAATCCTGTCCCAGATATCGGCCACCATAAGGTTTCCTCGAACCAGCCTGATAAACGGTAAAATCTTTCAACTTATTCGGTGGCAGCCAACCGGGAATAGCGACATCCAGAAGAAGAATCACCCCTTCCTCATTGATAACCATACCAATGACTGTTGTCGGCTTTCGATCGATTTCTGTTTCCACAAAGAACTCGACAGCCACCACACTCTTAATGCGTTCGTCAAAAAGCTTTTTTACGGCACTGGCATCTGTTTTGCCGACGAGATTGCCGGCAACCGCTAAACCCAAGAGAAAAATCGATATTCGGGAAAGCCAATGGAATGAAATCATGGTTTTAGCACGTAGAAGGAAACAGATCGGTTTCGCAAGGTTTCAAACAATAGAGAATCGGGGTTTTTCTCAAACTCACCATAAATCTGTTCCACTCCCAACAAATCATCTATTTCCGTATTATTGATCTTTGCAATGATGTCTCCTTTTTTGATTCCCGCTTTGGCGGCAGGATAAGCTGGCTGCGTCCCTATCACCAATACGCCTCGATCATTTTCTAAGCGATGTTCCCTTGCATACGCTTTTGAAATATTTCGGACGCTTAGCCCCCACTTTTCAAAAGCCCATTCCTCCCCAACCCGACTCTCCAATAATTCTGTTTCCACCGAAAAAATAAACCCATCATTTCCTCTTTTAATCAACAAATCGATGATAGAACCAACCGGGAAACTGGCAATTTTACTTTGAATCGTGGGCAATTGCTCGGGAAAACGTCCATCTACTTTTTCATCGTTAATGGCTAAAATAATATCACCAGCTCTCAACCTCGAGTCATCAGCAGGAGAGCCCGGATCAACACTGTTAATCAACATCCCGGCATTTGCATCCAGATGGTAAAAATCCTCTAGATCCTGCAACGCCCCTGGAACAATACCAATATAACTTCTCTCAATCCGCCCCTTTTCCACTAATTCTTTTTTGACCATGATCGCTGTCCGTGAAGGAATGGCAAAACCCAGATTTTGCGCACCCAAATAGGTTCTGGTATTGATCCCGACAATTCTTCCATCAGCTGTCACCAGAGGCCCCCCACTATTACCCGGATTAATGGCAGCATCAGTCTGTAACCATGTGTTAAAATAGCCCGTTTCGTACCCTCGAATCCCGTCTGACGTCTCAAAATATCTGTCTGTATTCGAAATGATTCCCTTCGTCACAGTCCTGGATAACCCATGAGGCGTACCCACTGCAAAAACTGTCTGTCCCGGTCGAAGAAGATCCGATGACCCAAAAGACGCATACGCAAATTCCAATTTACGTTTCCGGACAGCGGTCATATCGATGCGAATCAATGCCAAATCAGTCCAATGGTCCCAACCAACCAAGGTCGCATTGACTCTTTCCAAGTTGGCCAGTGTTACCGAAATCTCAATTGAACGCGGACTGACAACATGCGCATTTGTCATAATCAATCCATCTTTCGAGAGGATAACACCGGAACCAACTCCAGAGTCTATGCGCTTGGTTCCACCCTCAAACGTCATTTCCCGAACATCGATACGAACCACTGCATTCAGTAAGTTCTCAAATCCAGGGTGAATCGTGGGAGAGATGCTGCCATTTGTTGTCTGGCATCCTGTCAAAAAGAATCCCGCACAGCCCAAAAGCATGACAAGCCCAATCAAAACGGGTCTTATTTTAACCCGATGGGTGATTGACGGGGAAATACTTTCCTTCAACATGTCCGTTTCTTCAAAAGCATGGAGCAGAATAGTCCAGATTACCAATTTACCAATATTGAGCCAACTTGGCAAAAATACTGGGATGAGCAGAAAACTTTTAAGGCAAGTGACGACACTTCCAAGCCTAAATACTACATACTGGATATGTTTCCTTATCCATCGGGGGTAGGTCTTCATGTAGGTCATCCATTGGGCTTTGTCGCTACAGATATTTTCGCTCGTTATAAGCGGATGAAAGGCTTTAACGTATTGCATACCATGGGGTTCGACGCTTTTGGTCTCCCAGCTGAACAATATGCGATTGAACATGGCGTTCATCCGGCCGTTTCCACGGAAAAGAATATCGCGAACATGCGCAGGCAGCTTTACCGGCTTGGCCTTGCTCATGGCAAGGAACGTTCTGTCTCCACCACTACTCCCTCATATTATCGCTGGACTCAGTGGATTTTTATCCAGCTCTACCAAAGCTATTTCGATCCAAAAGAACAAAAAGCAAAACCCATAAGCGATCTCCTTGAAGCTCTCGAAACCGGTATCTACCAAGCAAACCTTGAAACCCAACAGCTCGAGTCTCTTAGCGGTGAAAATAACACTGATTGGAACAACCTTCCTGCCAGAAAGAAAACGGAGTTTATTTCATCTCAGCGACTCGCTTACATGTCCCAGCTTCCGGTTAACTGGTGTCCTGAACTCGGCACTGTTCTAGCTAATGAAGAAGTGACCAATGAAGGACGCTCAGAACGCGGCAATTTTCCCGTTTTTAAGCGCCCCTTACACCAGTGGATGCTTCGTATCACCACTTTCGCAGATAGACTTCTTGATGACCTCTCTCTAGTCGACTGGCCTGAACCCATTAAACTGATGCAGCGCAACTGGATTGGGAAATCCGAAGGCGCCGAAATTCTCTTCAAACTCGATTCCCTTCCAGGAGAAAAGCTTCGCGTCTTTACCACTAGGGCCGACACTCTCTTCGGAGCCACCTACATGGTCCTGGCTCCGGAGCACCCTCTCCTAAATGCCATCACCACGGAGTCTCAAAAAGCATCTGTTGAAGCTTACATCGCTACTGTTTCGGACAAAAGCGATCTGGAGAGAACAGATCTGGCTAAAGATAAAACCGGCGTTTTCACCGGAGGATACGCTATTAATCCGGTCAATGGAAAATCCATCCCAATCTGGGTAGCCGATTATGTGCTTATGAGCTACGGAACAGGAGCCATCATGGCAGTGCCAGCTCACGACGAACGTGATTTTGAATTCGCCACAAAATTTGAAATTCCTATTATACAAGTCATCGAGCCACTTGATAAAAAGCAATCCACAGAGCTTCCCTTTTCAGCAGAAGGCCACCTGATAAATTCCGGAAACTACGATGGCCTTTCCACCAGCGACGCCAGCCAAAAAATTACTCAAGACCTTCATCAAAAAGGATGTGGCAAAGCCAGCATCCAGTACAAACTACGTGATTGGCTCTTCTCCCGCCAACGCTATTGGGGTGAACCCTTTCCCATTCTTCATGGAGAAGATGGTGAAATCATTCATGTCCATGAAGATGAACTTCCGGTCGAGCTTCCACCTATGGATGATTTTCGCCCTCGCTCCTATAGCGATCCCGACACACTGCCAACTCCACCCCTGGGACGTGCCTCAGATGAATGGACTACGGTTGAAATCAACGGTAAAAAATATCGTCGTGAACTCAACACCATGCCTCAATGGGCCGGTTCCTGCTGGTATTATCTTCGCTATATTGATCCCGATAATAGCGAAACCTTTTGCTCTACTGAAAAGGAAAATTACTGGATGGGTCGAAACGGTGTCGATCTCTATGTGGGAGGCGCAGAACACGCAGTACTGCATCTACTCTATGCCCGTTTCTGGCATAAAGTTCTCTTTGATCTGGGTCATGTTTCTACCAAAGAACCTTTCGGGAAACTTTTCAACCAAGGTTATATCCAAGCAGCAGCTTATGTAGATGGGCGTGGTCGCTATGCACCGGCAGACGAAGTGGAAGAAAAAGAAGGTAAATTCTTTTATCAAAACGAGGAAGTAAAACGAGAGTTTGGCAAGATGGGAAAATCTCTCAAAAACTCGGTTACACCTGATGAAGTCTGTCAGGAGTATGGAGCCGATACGCTTCGTCTCTACCTCATGTTCCTTGGACCTCTCGAGGCGATGAAACCATGGAACTCTAACGGTATCGAAGGAGTGCACCGTTTTCTCCGCAAGATCTGGCGTGAATTGGTTGGAGACGATGGTCAGCTATCCGCCAAAATCACCAGCGTAGATGAGACCAACACTGAAACAATACGTCTGCTACAAGAAACGATCAAAAAAGTCACCGAAGATGTTGAAGAGTTGCGCTTCAATACCGCCATTTCACAAATGATGATCTTTGCCAATCATTTGCAGAAAACAACAGCCTTCAGTAGCGAAACAGCTCGTTGTCTCCTCAAACTTCTCGCACCTTTCGCACCACATATAGCGGAAGAATTGTGGAAGAAACTTGGCTCAACCGAATCAATCAACTCCGCTGAATGGCCAACCTTCGATCCTTCCAAGCTGGAGACCGAAGAAGTGAGGATCGTTTTTCAAATCAATGGAAAATTCCGAGGCAATGCCATGGTCCCTCGCGATTCTTCACAGGAAGACGTTGCGCAAGTAGCTCAGTCGGACCCTAGGGTAATCCCTCATCTCGAAGGAAAAGAAATACGAAAAATCATTTATGTGCCCGGTAAAATCATCAATTTTGTCATAACATAATTCATACAAATTTATCTCCCAGTAACACCTCATAAAAAACTAAAATATCATTCATGACCTTAGAAAACACACCACAAGGAATCGGAACTAAAGCCCTCCACGCCGGACAAACCCCTGATCCCACAACAGGATCTCGTGGAGTTCCCATTTATCAGACCACCAGCTATGTTTTTCGGGATACCGAACATGCAGCCAATCTCTTTGGATTAAAGGAATTGGGAAATATCTATACTCGGATTATGAATCCGACAACCGACATACTCGAGCAACGAATCGCCGCTCTCGAAGGAGGAGTCGCCGGGCTGGCCCATGCCAGTGGCCAGGCCGCCATCACAAATGCTATTCTCAATATTTGTAATGCCGGAGATCATCTGGTTTCCGTTTCCCAGCTTTATGGAGGCACCTATACTCTTTTTCACTATACATTGAAGAAGCTTGGCATTGAAGTCTCTTTTGTGGATGGGGAAGATCCGGAATCTTTCCGCCAAGCCATCCGCCCAAACACAAAACTTCTTTATGGAGAGACTCTGGGCAACCCACGACTAAACGTTTTTCCCATCGAGGAAGTCGCAGCCATTGCAAAAGAAGCAGGCGTCCCCCTCATGCTGGATAACACTGCCGTTTCCCCGGTTCTCTGCCGACCTATCGAATGGGGTGCGAATATTGTAGTACATAGCACCACTAAATATATTGGTGGGCATGGAACTTCTATTGGAGGAATGGTAGTGGATGGAGGAAATTTCGACTGGGGTAACGGCAAGTTCCCAGGATTTACTGAACCAGACCCAAGCTATCATGGCCTGGTCCATTGGGAAGCCTTCCAGGCCTTCCCCCCAGCAGGTGGCGCCAATATCGCCTACATTATGAAGATGAGACTACAATATCTACGTGATACCGGTGGTTGCATGTCCCCTTTTAATGCATTCCTCACTCTACAAGGCCTCGAAACACTTCACCTGCGCATGCAACGTCATTGCGAAAACTCCCTTAAACTGGCACAGTACCTGCAAGATCATGACAAGATTGAATGGGTTAACTACCCAGGATTGGCTTCCAGCCCGGCTCATGAAAACGCCAAAAAATATTTCAACAAACAATATGGCGGTCTCATCGGGTTTGGTATTAAAGGTGGCATGGAAGCTGGCCGCAAATTTATCGAAGGCCTCAAGCTTTTCAGTCATCTGGCAAACATAGGTGATGCCAAATCACTCGCGATCCACCCAGCCAGCACTACTCATTCACAGCTGACTCCAGACGAGCAAATTGCTAGCGGTGTAACGGATGATTATGTACGGCTTTCTGTTGGCATCGAAGACTATGAAGACATTGAGGCTGATGTCGCACAGGCTTTGAGTGATTCTTAAAAACTGACTAAAAAGTCAAAATACTGATGATAGAAAGTATTTTTTTATTCAGTGTGTCAGTTGAGATTTCAATTGGCACACCGAAGCTTTCCTTCATCATCTGAGTTGTCCATTTACTATCATAAGACGGATAAATTTCCGACCAATGATCTCCCGTTTTTTACCAGCTGATTTCAACCCTGAACAACCTATCGCTGTTATAGCCGGGAAAGGCATTTATCCGGAAATAACCGTCGCATCGATCCGCAAAGCGGGTCTTTCAGTCAAACTGATCGGATTCGAAGAAGAGACAAAACCGGAATTGATCGATCGTTTTCCTGAAAGTGACCGTAAAGTCATCAAAGTGGGTCAATTAGGTAAAATGCTCAAAACCCTTAAAGCTTTTAAAGCAGGGTACACCATCATGGCTGGTCAGATCACACCCAAAAAATTATTCAAAGGCCTACATCCCGATCTGAAAACCGCGGCGATTCTTCTCAAACTCAAACGCAAAAATGCCGAAACCATCTTTGGGGCCATTGCTTCAGAAATCGAAAACATCGGCGTTCAGCAACTGGATGCCAGATCTTTCATCGATGACCAATTGGCAGATAATGGCCCCATGACCAAAACAGCCAAAATTGCCGAACAAAGCTATCTTGAGCACGGCATCGAAATCGCCCGTGAAATCGCCCGTCTGGATGTAGGACAGGGAGTCGTTGTGAGAAAAGGAACCGTAATCGCAGTCGAAGCTTTCGAAGGAACTGATCCCATGCTGCGCAGAGCAGGAACCTTCCAAACAGATCAGATGATCTTTGTTAAAACAGTCAAAAGCAGGCAAGACTATCGCTTCGATGTCCCCGTATTTGGTCTAAAAACGCTGGAAATTATGAAGGAATGCCACATCCAAACAGCCGCTCTTGAAGCTGGAAATACGATTATTTTAGAAAAAGAAACCGTTATGGCACAAGCAAACGCATGGAAAATGGAAATTTTGGGATTTTCACCATCTGGAACAAACGAATAGCTTCTACTCTCTCCTTAACTGAGAAAAAAGGCTGACATATTTTTCTCGTCCAGAGGCTTGCGAAGCGGCTCACCTATCGCTTACTTTCTTTTTATGGAAAATGATGTCATCCAAGTTGCCCCCAAGGGAATCAGCCCGACAGAAACCGGTTGTGCTGTTTTCTTCGGCAATGAGGAAAAGACCTTCATTATCTACATAGATCAGGCCATAGGACAAGTCTTAGCTATGGCCCTGAAAGACGCCAAACACGAGCGTCCCCTCACCCATGATCTTGTTCAAAACATCTTTCTCGGCCTTAACATCGAGTTAAAAAGAGTCATTATTAACGATGTAAACAACAGTACTTTTTATGCTCGTATCGTCCTCGAAATGGAGAATGAGCTAGGAAAAAAAATAGTTGAAATTGATGCGCGTCCCAGCGATGCAACTGTTCTCGCTGTGCAGACGGGAAAACCTATTTATGTATCACAGAAAGTATTTGATACTGTCGAAGACATGACAGAAATTCTCGAAAGAATTCACCGAAAAAAGGGTAATGATAACGATCCTTGAGCTGAAAAAATCGTTCAATTTCAACAAAACTAAATTTCCAGACACCCTCTAGTTCTCAGATATCTCTAAAGGATTCTGACGAAATAACCTCGGCTCCTTTGGCTCGATACTTATCTAAAGATGACAGCAATTTATGACATCTCTGGGCTGCAACCGCATCACTGAAAACTGTTACACTATACTTTCTCTTAAGGGCTGCAAATACTGTGGCTTTCACACAATATTCCGCGGCCAAACCGGAAATATAAAGATGTTTGATATCAGCACTTTTTAAAAAATCTCCAAAGGAATGATTGGTAAAAGCACTTGGTTTCGATTTGGAAAAAACAAGATTATTAGCCCGTTTTAGGCGACTATCCAAGGCCGCTCCCGGTGTTCCTTTAGCCGCCGCATTGCGAGTAAGTAACCTCATAATAGGATGACTCCACTCGTTGACCACATACAATATATCCAGGTTACGGTTCTTAAATTTTTCAATCAAACGATTAACCACTTCTACCATAGTGTCCGCTTGTTCTCGGCATACGGGCGCCCTGCCGCCCTTTTCAGAAAAATCTTTCTGAACATCAATGATAATTAAAGCGGATCTGGTTATAATTTCTTTCAAAAAGTATTCAAAATTATAGTATTTCTTATTCTTCTTCTACAATCACTAGAGCACTTTAAATCTCTATACTGATTCGGGCTGAAATCACTTCCTACTCTTACCTGAACAATTATAGGTGCCCTGAATTATCCAACAATCCTCAACGCTAAATATGGCACCAGGTTAAAGATAACAATACAGAGCTTAAAATACAGCATCCCTTTGTAATGAATCCCAGCAAACTGATCGGCAGATAGTTTAAACCATTTCCCATGTATCCGGTATACCAGATCATGGGCCAGTGCCATGAACAGCAGCCACCATAACAATAAGACGATATTAATAAGAGTACACCACCCTAAAGCATCGCGTATTATTTCAAGTGTCATCATTGATATCCTCATAGTTCCAATAGAAACGAACAGTCCAGATGTCGAGCATTTCAACCAGTTCAATGGACTATTATCTGTTAATATCTAATACTACCAAATAGTTCTCTACCTGATTTTCTTGGATAGAGAAAAACAGCTGCTTGCATCTAAAACTCAAGAGGATAGCTTTTAGGGATGAAAATGCGTTCACTTGGAAAAAAGGGCCCTATGGTTTCCTCCCTCGGGCTCGGTTGTATGGGAATGTCAGAGTTTTATGGAACTCGTAATGATTCAGAGTCCATTGCCACTATTCAGCATGCACTCGACAACGGTGTCACTCATCTTGACACCGCAGATATTTATGGATTTGGGGATAACGAAATCCTAGTTGGGCAAGCTATTCAAAACCGACGTGAAGAAGTCTTTCTTGCCACGAAATTTGGAATCATGCGTGATCGCTCAGATCCAAACGTTCGTGGCCCTAACGGAAGACCGGAATACGTTCGTTCTGCCTGCGATGCCAGCTTGCAACGACTGGGTGTTGAAGTCATTGATCTTTATTACCAACACCGCATCGATCCATCAGTCCCGATTGAAGAAACTGTCGGGACCATGGCTGAGCTCGTTCAAGCTGGAAAAGTCCGTTATATAGGTCTCTCCGAAGCAGCCGCTGAAACAATCCGTAAAGCACATAAAGTCCATCCGATTACCGCTTTGCAAATGGAGTACTCTCTCTGGACCCGCGACCCGGAAGATGAGATTCTCTCTGTCTGTCGTGATCTTGAAATCGGCTTCGTTGCCTATAGCCCGTTGAGCCGTGGTTTTCTGACAGGCCAAATCAAACGCTTTGAAGATTTCGCTGAAGATGACTTCCGCCGAATCGCACCACGCTTCCAGGGCGAAAATTTTCAGAAGAATCTCGATCTGGTGAAACTGATCGAGCAAATGGCTGCCGCAAAAGGATGCACTCCCTCACAACTCGCCCTCTCGTGGGTACTTGCTCAAGGTGATGACATCATTCCCATTCCAGGAACGAAACGGAAGAAATATCTGAATGAAAATATAGCTTCACTTGAGATTTCCCTCACCTCAGCCGATATCGAGAAACTCGAATCCGCTTTCCCTAAAAATATTTCTGTCGGTGAACGATACCCCAAATCGATGATGGGAACACTCGGCCGATAAACACACGTTCGCGTCCGATAGCAAAGTAATTAAGTCAGCAATTTTTTGGCTTTAATTTAACGATCACACAAAAAGTGGATTGTGCATACTTTTCACATTGCTTCTTCCTGCTCATAC
>JANQKU010000044.1 GCA_028280955.1 Opitutaceae bacterium | reverse complement strand
TTGTCGCAAAGATCACCCCGAAGGCGAGTGAAGTAGCCATGGGAATAAGGAACTGAGCCTGCACGCTTTTTTCCAAAAGTAGTGGAGTGAGACCAGCAAAAGTGGTAAGTGAAGTCAGCAAAATGGCTCGGAAACGGGCAGCACCTGCATTATGCACGGCTTTGAGGAGAGGAACTTTATTGCGCAAGGATCGATTAATGTAATCGACCATGACGAGGCTGTCGTTGACGACAATTCCGGCGAGAGCGAGCATCCCAAAAAGAGAAAATCGGCTAATTGGAAATCCCATGAGGATGTGCCCGGCGAGCGCCCCAATGAGTCCAAAGGGAATAACACTCATGATAATGAGTGGTTGGGTATATGATTTAAGTGGAATGGCTAGTAGGGCAAAAATAAGGAAACCGGCAAAGATACTACCAGATCGCAAGCTGGCGTTTGTTTCTCTCTGATCTCTAGCCTCTCCCTGCAAACTTGAGGAGACTCTGGGATACTTGCGAAATATTTCCGGTAGGATTCGTTTTTGAATATCTTGATAGAGGGCATTTTGTGCGACTTTACTTTTATCAATGTCTGCGGTAACATTTAAAACACGGTTTCGATCCACTCGTCTGATCCGTGAGTATCCGATCCCCTCTGTAACTTCCGCGACTTGTGAAAAAGGGACTTCTTCGCCAGAGGGTGTGCGGACCCGCATAGTTTTTAGGCTTTCGATCGATTGTCGCTCACTTTTTGGATAGCGGACCATTACGCGGATGTCATCACGACCCCGTTGGATGCGTTGAGCTTCTTCGCCAAAAAATCCTTGTCGAACCTGGCGGGCCAGTGAAGCGAGGGTAATGCCAAGGCCTTCTGCTTCCGGTTTGATGGCTAGTTTAATCTCTTGTTTCCCCGATGTTGAAGAATCGCTTATATCGAAAACTCCTTCATAGTTGGCCAATGCTTCTTTTAGAAGAGATGCGGCCGCTTCGATTTGGGCAGTATCAGAACTTTGTAGCTGGACATTAATTGGGGCTCGATCTCGCCCAATGGTTCCTCGATAGGAGATGGAAGTTGCACCGGGGGTTGTGCCTACTTTATGTCTCCATTGGCGGATGATTTCGGGATTTCGGATAGGACGTTCTTCAGAAGGAAGAAGTTCTAGCATAATTTGAAATTGATTCTCATTTTGGATAAATAGCCATACATTTTGAATCAAATGGACCCCTTCGTTTTGAAAAAACTCTTCGTCTATTTCGAAAGCAGCTTTTTCCATTTTAAGAGCCGTTTGTTCCGTAAAAGTTGCGGGTGTTCCTTCGGGAAAGATGACACTTGCATTTACGCGATCTGATTCTATGGGAGGGAAGGGAACATAGCGAACCCATCCCCCGCTGATCAATCCTAGAGAAATGACCAAAACCCCAATAAACAGAGAAAGAGTGATGTATCGATGGGCAGTGGCGATAAGGAGAAAAGGGTGATAGACATTTCGAATCCATTTCTGCAATCCTTCGGCAAAGAAATTTTGAAAGCGGCTAAAAGCTTGGGAAATTCCAGTTTTCTTTTTGCGTGGTTTGAGGGTCGCTAAATGAGCAGGTAAAATGAGTTTAGACTCTATGAGAGAGAAAAGCAGTGTGGCTGTGACGATTAAGCCGATTTCTCTGGATTGCATCCCAACCCATCCTGGAATGTTTGCCAGGGGAATAAAGGCGGCCATAGAGGTGAGGACGCCAAAGGTAACCGGAATGGCAACGCGATGGGTTCCTTTTATAGCTGTATGAACACCTGAGCCGTCTTCTTTATAGGTGGTGTAAACACTTTCGGCTACGACGATGGCATCGTCGACCACAATCCCCAAAACAATGATGAACCCAAAGAGGCTGATCATGTTGATGGATGTATTCATAAACGGCATCAACCATAAAGCACCGAGAAAGGAAATCGGGATGCCCACACAGACCCAGAGAGCAAGCCTCAGGCGAAGAAAGAGGGTGAGTGAAATAAGGACGAGAATAAGTCCAGTGAACCCGTTAAACATTAGAAGGGAAAGCCGGTCATAAAGATAACGAGAAGCGTCACGCCATACTGTTATTTCGATACCGTCAGGAAGAGTATCATGAACTCTTGTCACGTAATCTCTTACAGAATGGGCGACTTCAATCGCGCTTTGATCTCCGACCCGATAAACATCAATCCCCAGGGAAGGAGACCCGTTGAAACGAAGTTTTCTAAAGGAATCGTCAAACCCGTCCACAATGGTGGCGACGTCGCCCAAAAGGATGCGGGTTCCATCGGCTCGGTTCAGCAGAACAAGTTGCTCATAATCTCGGCTGGTATAGGCTTGTCCTTTGGTGCGTAAGAGGACCTCTCCCCCTTCTGTTTTGATCGATCCAGCCGGTAGATCGAGGGAAGACCTACGAACCGCTTGGGTTATTTGGTTAAAGGTCAGGCCATATTCACGCAGTTTATCCTCTGATATCTCTATGGAGATTTCAAATATACGAGCTCCATACACCTCCGCTTGGGAGACATTGGGTAGTGCGATGATGTCATCCCTAATTTTATTGGTTAAGCGTTGCAGAGACATTTTGTTGATGTCTCCGGAGATATTAACGCTGAGAACATCTCTACGCCAGATAGTTTCTGAAACAATGGGTCGTTCTGTTTCGGCAGGAAAGGTAGAGATGCTGTCAACGCGAGTTTTGATTTCATTGACAAACTTTTGCATGTCATACCCATCTTGAACTTCGACAGTGACATTGGCTGATCCCGATTGTGCAATGGAGGTAATTTCCTTGATCCCATCAATCCCTTGGATGGCTTCCTCTATGCGAATAACTACTCCTTCTTCGACTTCAACTGGGGTTCCCCCTCGGTAGGGGACTTTGATGGAGACTCTTTGACTTTCGTATTCAGGAAAAAATTCTTTTTTGATGGTAAAAGCTGTCGTAGTACCTGCCAACAGAATAACCATCATGAGAAGATTGGCAGCAACGGGGTTACTGGCAAACCAGGCGATGATGCCTTTAGGGGTCTCACTCATTTTCTTGTTCTAATCTTATCTCTCCTGTGGAATTGATGAAGATTAGGCAATGAAAATGGGGTAGGACGAGTTTTAATTAAGTTAAAAAGAGAAGCATTTAATCGTTTTTGCTCCCTCGTGTGGCAATCTCACCAGCTGATTGCCGGCTAAAGAGAGCTTTAAGATCAAAGAGAATTAAATATAAGCAGGGCACTAAAAAGAGTGTAATGGCTGTGGCGAAGAGAACGCCAAAGGCAAGAGAAACGGCCATTGGAATGAGAATCTGTGCTTGAAGACTTTTTTCGAGTAAGAGTGGACTTAGTCCGGCAAAGGTAGTGAGGGATGTGAGTAGGATCGCTCTAAAACGAGCGGAACCGGCACCCCGAACAGCTTCTAATAGAGGTGTTCCTTTTTTCAGAGATTGGTTGATGCAATCTGTCAGAACCAGACTGTCATTAACCACAACCCCGGCTAAGGCAATCATACCGCAAAGGGAAAGGACGCTGATAGGAATGCCCATAAGGATATGTCCTGCGATAGCGCCAATGAGTCCGAAGGGAATGACACTCATAATGACGAGAGGAAGAGTATAGGATCGTAAGGGAATCGCCATTAGAGCAAAAATCAGAAAGGCGGAAAGGCTTCCCCACATGCCAAGGCTGGCCATCGCTTCTTTTTGTTCGCGAGCTTCACCTTCCTGCGAACTGGAGACGTCAGGAAATTGCTTGAGAATGACTGGGAGGATTTCTGTTTTGATGTCCTTTAGAACCGTACCCGGGGAAATTTTTTGTTTATCGATATCTGCAGTTATATTAACGACTCTTTTCCGATCGACCCGCCGAATGCTAGAATAGCCTCTGCCGATAGTTGCTTCGGCTACATGTGAAAAAGGAAGCTCTTTTCCAGAAGTTGTCCGGATTCGCATCGATTCCAGATCTTGAATGGATTTTCGTTCGTTCTTAGGGTATCGCACCATGACTCGGAGATCATCGCGACCTCGTTGGATGCGCTGTACTTGCTCTCCATAAAATCCTTGCCGGACCTGCCGAGCCAGATCTAAAAGAGATAACCCGAAGCTCTCTGCCTGAGGTTTGATGGCGAGCTTTATTTCCTGTTTCCCTTTGCTGAGGGAATCGTTGATATCAAAGACGCCGCTGTATCCTTTGAGCTTTTCTTTAAGGGCGTGGGATGCTGCCTCGAGTTGCTCGAAGTTTGCACTGTACAGTTGGACATTTATGGGGTTCCCACTGGTCGCAATTGTTCCAGTAAATGTGAGAGAAGAAACACCTGGAATATTTCCTATTTTTTCCCGCCATCGATTATTGATTTCGGTGGCACTGATGGCTCTTTTTTCAGAAGGCGCCAGCTCAACGATAAATTCGAGCTCATTGTCGTTTTCGAAAATCAAGAGCCTGTTTTGAATTAAGGGACTCTTGGTTTTTTGAATGGCTTCTTCATTCACTTCCAAAAGAGCCGTTTCCATTTGCTGTGCAATTTTCCTGGTGAATGAGGCAGGAGTGCCTTCGGCTAAAACGAGATTGGCTTCAGTGAAATCCGATTCAATACTGGGAAAAAAAACGAAGCGAACCCATTTGCCTCCCATTAAACCCATTGAGAGAATAAGCAAACCGACGAACAAGGCTAAAGTTGTATAACGATGGATCGTTGCTTTAACCAACGCTGGTTGATAGATTTTGGTGATCCACTTTTGAAGAGCGTCACCGAATAAACGTTGAAAGCGAGTGAATGGATTGAGCTTCTTTTTATCCTGTTCCCGTTGCTTCATAGTGGAAAGGTGAGCGGGAAGGATGAGTTTTGATTCAATAAGGGAGAAAAAAAGAGTCGCGATAACTACGAGGCCTATGCCTTTCCATAGTTTTCCAGCGGCGCCGGGAACTGTCAGCATAGGAATGAAGGCAACAATGGTGGTTAAAACACCAAAAGTCACAGGGATAGCCACTTCCTGAGTTCCTTTGATTGCACTGGCAACTCCTGGACCCTCCCGTTTGTAGGTGGTGTAGACGTTTTCACCGACAACAATGGCATCATCAACGACGATTCCCAAAACAACGATAAATCCAAAGAGGGTGATCATGTTAATGGAGATATCCATGAAGGGCATGGGCATAAGCCATAGGGCCCCAAGAAAAGAAAGTGGAATGCCCAGGCATACCCAGAGCGCCAGTCTCAGGCGGAGAAAGAGTGTTAAGGAAACAAATACCAAAAAGAGTCCGCTCAGACCATTGCGTAAAAGCATGGAAAGACGTTCTTGGAGAAATCGGGAGCTATCGGCCCAAATTTGCAGGTGAACTCCTTCGGGCATTTGAACACGAGCTTTTTCCACATATTGCTTAACGCTTTGAGCGACTTCGAGGGCACTTTGTTCACCCACCCGAAAAACTTGGATGCCCGCAGATCTTAAACCGTTAAATTCGACAGAAAAATTGGCATCTTCAAAGCCATCGATGACTGTTGCCACATCACCGAGGAGAATTCGAGTTCCGTCTTTTTGAGTCAGAAGGACAAGCTTCTGATATTCTTCTCCGGTGTACGCCTGGCCTTTTGTTCGCAGAAGGATTTCGCCATTTTGCGTTTTAATGGATCCTGCAGGGAGGTCGAGAGAGGTGTTTCGAACAGCTTGAGCTACTTGGCTGAAAGTGAGGTCGTATTCACGTAGTTTTTCTTCTGATACTTCGATGGAAATTTCAAATCGGCGAGTGCCGCGTACCTCTGCTTGAGATACATTGGGTAAAGCGGTTATTTCATCTCTAACTTTATTGGCTAGGCGTTTTAGAGTGACTTCATCAATATCACCGTAAACGTTTACCCAGAGGACTTGTCCTCTGGCGATGAGTTGCTCAATGATAGGTCTTTCTGTTTCGACCGGAAATGTGGAGATGGCGTCAACTTGTGTTTTGATTTCATTGACAAATTTCTGCATGTTGTAGCCAGGGTTCATTTCAACACGAATCCTGGAAGCGCCCTCCGAGGAAAAAGAGGTTATCTTTTTAATTCCGTCGACTGATTGAATGGCTTCTTCAATGCGGACGGTGACGCCTTCTTCTACTGCCTGGGGGTTACCGCCTCTATAAGGCACGGTGATAGAGACCATATCGATGGCAAATTCTGGGAAGACCTCTTTCTTAATAGTCGAGGCGGTGACGATGCCAGCGAGCATGATGATACCCATGAGTAAGTTTGTTGCCACATGATTGTGGGCGAACCAGGCGATGATACCTTTGGAGGATTCACTCATTTGTTTGTTTTATGTCTAGTGAAATGAATACACTTTTTGGGTCAACTTATCAGTTAGTATCTTTGCGTTCTCGAGCAGCGATCTCCGCTGGAGAGTGAGCGCTGAAGAGTGCTTTGATGTCGTAGACAATGAGAGAAAGGCAGGGGACCAGCACAAGGGTAATGGTTGTCGCAAAGATCACCCCGAAGGCGAGTGAAGTAGCCATGGGAATAAGGAACTGAGCCTGCACGCTTTTTTCCAAAAGTAGTGGAGTGAGACCAGCAA
>JANQKU010000041.1 GCA_028280955.1 Opitutaceae bacterium | reverse complement strand
ACGAATGGCGGATGGTGATTACCTGACTTTCTTTTAATCAGGAAAAATTGTTCTCATCGCGGATATTCTCTGTTGCCGTTTTTTAGGCTGTTTAATTTGTCCGAAGAAAGTGAAGGAGCTGTAAAATTCGTTGATTATATCATCGGATTAATTGACGTGATTTTCAAGTTACGCCAGATTGTGGGTATCCCCTATGGCCTTACTGCGAATTTTGCCGTTTTCCTCCTTGCCTAATTTTTTTTGGAGGAAATTTATTGATGCGTTGAAGACGAAACGAAACGTTTGTGTCGGTATTTGTATCGTAGGTTTGTTACTGCTTTCCGGATGTGCCACAATAGCGCCTAAGCCGGAGCAGCCAGTTGCGACAGAACCGGAACCTTTACCACCGCCTGTAGTGGTGCCGCCGCCATCAGTTGAAGAGGAGCCCGTTGCTAAACCGGTTCAACCACCACCACCACCCGCTGTTACACCTCCAAAGGAAAAACCAAGAGAAAAAGAAGTGGGAAAGACGATAGCAGATATGCTGCGTCGCCAACTCGGTTTTGAAACAGAGGAGATCATTGTTTTAGAGGTCACCAAAACACAATGGCCGGATTCATGTCTTGGTTTGGCGGCGGAAGGAGAGATTTGCGCCATGGCTCTTGTCCCAGGCTATGCGGTAACTCTTGGAGCAGAAGGCCAGCGATACCGTTATCGCACAGACGAAGCTCTCAAAAGTGTTCGCTTAGCGGCGGCGCCATTGGGAAGTATCGGAGGAACAGTCGTGACCTGGATGGACACACGCTCCAGTTTTTCCACTATTGCCATTGGAACAGAGGGCGTTTCTTTCGGCCTGAGGGGTGGCCCTCAATTGGGAAGAAATTTACCACCCGATCAAGGTTTTGAGAGAAAACTGAAGGAGCTGACCTCTCGGTTTGTTTCCTTTGACGCTGTGACAGAAGCGGGGGAAATTTCGTTTGAAGGAATGGGCGAGGCCATCCCCAGTGAACTGGAAAAGCGAATGATAGCAGAATGGGCTCGTCAGGTTTATTTAGAAGCATCCTCCCGCAATGAAGATGCCTTGGCTGGCTTGGTTTTGGCCTGGAATCGCACAGGGGGTATTGCAGGCTTTTGTGATATCGTGGCAGTTGAGATTGGTGGCGATGCTCTCATCTCTTCTTGCCGGGATGAACCTAATCGATTGGTCAGTCGATTGAGTTTAACCTCTGAACAATTATCGACCCTCTATAATTGGGTGGATTGGTATCAATCCTTCGAATCGGTCAAGGATGGTGGAGCTAATGCGGATGGATTAACCATCCGGATCGTTTTTACTGGAAATGGCTTACGTGAAGCAGGGCCGGAGGAGATTGAAGCATTTCATCGCTTTGCCAGTGGTCTTTATTTAGATGCCTATCAGGCTTCGATGGGTGAAAGTGAGTAGATCACTGATTGAGCTAGAAAACAGGCTCTAAAACAAAAAAACCTGCGAAGCGAATCGCAGGTTTATCGGCATGAGTTGATGGAGCCTTTTTTATTGAACGGAAATATCGGAGAGCCAATCGCCTTTCAATTGAGCAGTTATCTTCTGGCCAGCTTCCAATGTTTTCAAGGTAGATGGGTCTGTCCGGAATTCCATCGTCATGGCAGGCATAAAACCTTCGATCGCTTCGTGCTTAACCAAGAGTGCACCACGGTCTGCGTTAATTTCGATAATTTCACCGGTCAGAGAAACCGTCTCTTTAGCCTCAGCTTTCTTGGCGCGTTTTTCACACTTTTTTCCCTCGGAGCATTTAGCGTATTTCCCTTTTTTGGCACACTTTTCACCTCTTTTATCATCCGTGTATTTAGTGCATTCTGCTTTGGCTGCACATTTTTTCTTATCGGCACACTCCGATTTTTTGGCGCACTTTTCGTATTTTTCTCCTTTGGAACATCTGGCGCATTTTTCACATTTAGTGCATTCTGCTTTGGCTGCGCATTTTTTCTTATCGGCACATTCCGATTTTTTAGCACATTTTTCGCATTTTTTGCCGTCTGTGCCTTTAGTGCATTTTCCCTTTTTAGCGCACTTGGAATCGGCGGTGCATTTTTTGTATTTTGCTGGCGATGTTTCCTGGGCAACTAGATTTTGCGCGGTGAAGGCAGCAAAGGTGAAGAGAACTCCAGCGAGTAGAGTGGTTCGAAAGAACTGAGAAAGAAAAAGGTGTGATAGAAGATTCATAAGTTTGTAGGAGTCAGCCACAGTCGAAATTATTCCACCGTGACTGACAAAGTGATTAAAAAACTGTCGAAAAGTCAAAAGGCTGACAGCAGGCAGTATTCTAGAAGGTTATTTGACTCAGAAAGCATACTGATAACCAAAGGTCGTCGTCCAGTCTGTTTCCATTTGAGGACCATCCAATTTTTGATAAACCGGTACTCCAACCTCCAGAGATAACCGGTGACCTTTGAGAGGTCCGGCAGCTCCCAGGAAGTTTAAACCAGCTAAAATATCAATGCGTTCTCCTCCCTGAAGGCTTGGATTGGCCGTTTGAACCATCATTGGATTGAGATCGCTATCGGCGCCATGAATATTTCCCCATGATTCCGCATTGATACGAAGGCTACCGCTTACCCAATGGGTAAGAAGGGTTGAAATCCACCCTGTTGCCTTTGTTCTGTTTCCGAGGCGATAATTGTTATCATTTTCATCCAGCCGGATGGTTGCCGAAAGTTGGGCTCCCCAGGAGTAGGTTTCTCTTTTCCCCAGATAAGTGATGCCAGGTAAGAGATCGAAAGTGCCAGAACCCAGTTGCATGGGGTAAGGTAGTTTCTGATTGGCCCCCATGGGCGTATTGCCTCTTTCGTCAATGGAACCGGTGGGTAAACTGAAACCAAAGTTGAGGTGAATCTGTTGATCATTTTCTGCCCATATTTTATAGAGCCCCGATAGTTTGGTATCTCCGATGCCGCTTGTTCGAGTGGTGAAGTTCATTCCCATTCGAGTCCGCAGGTCCATTTCTTTTTCAATTTGGGAAATCATTCCCATGAGCGTTACCTTATCGGATGGGGCATACATGACCCCGAGCATGTGCATATCCATACTCATTTCGAGTGGAGCTATCATGAACTGGGAAAGGACATTCTGAGTGCTTACGCGATCTGTGCCGGATCGGTTTCCCTCCATGTCCATGTGCATGAAGCGGTAGCTGATCATCCATTCTCCGGCGCTGTGCATGTGATCGCCCATAACCCCAATGGGAGCATGTCCATCGGGTCGACCGGAAGATCTATCGGTTCCACAACAGGATTCGGCGAACAGGTTCAGGTGATTGCTCAAGAGCAGGATGGCAATGGAAAGTGTGTATGGTTTGAGTCTAGCAAGTTTCATTTAATAAAAGTTCAAAAGGTTTGTGATTGGGTGAAGACATGGGGGACCTGAGAAAGGTTGGTCGAAGGGAGAATCCACCCGGTCTATAGATATCCTCTGCTGATGAAGGAACCCCCCTGAGGTATGCACTTTCCCCAAGATAGCTGAAAAAGCTCTTGGCAAGAAATGGAAGAAGGGGATTTTTGAGAGTGGACTCAGACTACAGTCCTCAGCCGGGGCGGAGGTGTTGGAATTACCAACGATATTTCTGTCAATCTGTCTGGATCAAAGGTTTGCTCCCAGGAAAGTTCAATCGGAGCAAAAAAGAGGTAGGAAGAACTGAGGAAAAGATCAATACGTGGGGAGACAGTGATTTCTTTGGAGGTATCCGCCTCTGCTGTTGAGTTGGTCGCGGTTTGCACAATTTGGCAAAGATTACAGGCTTCCTTGGCCGAGAAAGTCCGCGAAAGGCCTTGGCTCAATCCACTCTCTTGTGAATATTTAACCGTCATTTGACTCCAGGCTACCATTTGCATCAAGCCGAGGTGATTCCCATTGGCGCAGAACCAGGCTAAAAGCAGGAAGAAGATGGCGCCTATGCGAAAAGACGACAAGCCATGGTCTTTTTTGGTAAAAGAGCGGACATATCGTGGTTTGCAGGAGGTGATCACGGGCCGAGAAAGCAATAATCTTTTTCCAATGTCAATACGTTCGCTTCTAGCCTTATTAGTTTTTCTTCTCATCCCGTCGGGATGAAAGAAAGAGCGCGTATCGGACGTCAGCACTATCCTGAAAATTTGGTTGCGGTGGTAGAGTTAGAATGTTTCTTCTAAAGAAACATTGTTTCCTATGGATGAACGATTGATAGGTGAAAATTTGCGGGAGATCCGCCTTTCGCAAGGCCAGACACTGACAAAAGTGGCTAAGCTGGCTGGTTTGACCAAGAGTACTCTGTCCAAGATTGAAACGGGGCAGGTTTCGGCGCCGATTTCCACTTTTATGAAGATAGCGGATGCCATGGGTCGTGAGTTGGCGGAATTTTTCCGCAAACCGTCGGAACGACCTTCCTTTGTTCTTACCCGAAAGGGGGAGGGAGAAACCATTGTCCGGGGTGGTTCAAAGTTTGGCTACACTTATGAAGCATTGGCGCTGGAGATGCCGGGGAAACGAGTGGAGCCTTTTCTCTTAACCATACAACCGGGAGATAAGAAGGGGACATTCGGGCATGGCGGGCAGGAATTTATTTATATGTTGTCCGGGCAAATGGAGTTTACCGTTGGAACAGAGCGAATGCGTCTCAAAGCAGGCGATTCTCTTTATTTTGATCCAACCAAAACACACACAACCAATGTGATGGGGAGTAAACCGGTAAGATTCCTTTGTCTTTTTATTCAGGATACAGTGGGAGAGGATATGCGGCGAAAGGGATGAGAGAGCGTCTAAGAGTTATGGAGAAAACAAAACATATTTTTGTTGCCGGAGCCGGTCTGATGGGTTCCGGGATTGCCCAGGTGGCCGCGACGGCCGGTTTCCGGGTGACCTTGTACGATGTGGTTCAGTCTTCGCTGGAAAAAGCCCGTGCAAGCATCTCGGCTTCATTGGAAAAATTATATGGGAAAGATCGCATTACCATCCCTCCGCAAGAGATTATGGTAAATCTGCAATTTACCCGAAAGCTGGAAGATGCCGGGGCCTGTGATTTGGTGATTGAAGCGGTTCCCGAGGTAAAAAAACTGAAGGGTGAGCTCTTCCAAAAACTGGATACAATTTGTGGAGAGACGGTTCTCTTTGCCTCCAATACCTCGGCTATCCCCATCAGTGTTCTGGCCGACTATTGTGGCAGAGCAGAGTTGTTTTGCGGGGTTCATTTTTTCTCCCCGGTTCCACTGATGCCTTTGGTCGAAATTATTCGAGGCGAGAAAACAAGTGATCCAACCATCGATGCGTTTCGGCAGATAGTGATGGCTATGGGTAAGGAAACCATAACAGTGGCACAGGATGTCCCGGGTTTTATCGTCAATCGTGTCTTTTTTGCGGCAGCGCTGGAGGCAGCGCGACTGGTGGAAAAAGAAGTGAGCCATGCCGCCGATGTGGATAAGGCCATGCAGTTGGGTTGCGGCTGGAAGATGGGTCCGCTGGCTACTTGTGACTTGGCAGGCCTGGATGTCATTGTCCATGCGGCAGATGCGATTTATGAGGAAAGTGGAGACTCCGTTTTTAAAGTCCCGGCAAGTATGCGAAAATTGATAGAAGAGGGACATTTGGGTCGAAAATCAGGACGCGGATTTTATCGCTACAGTTGAAATAGAAAATTGATAGAGAGGAGAATGAAAATGGAATCGGTTGTTATTGTTCGAGCAAAACGCACCGTTCAGGGAAGGTTATTGGGTGGGTTATCCGGTTATGATGAACGGGATTTGGCCGTGCTGGCAGGTGAAGCGGCGCTGGCAGGAATAGATAAAAATCTGATTGGAATGGTTATCCTGGGGAATGTTTTATCTCCTCAGGCGAATCTTGCCCGGCAGGTTTCCCGCAAACTGGGCCTCCCGATTGCCACCACTGCCTATACCATAAATATGGTTTGTGCTTCGGGAATGATGGCTGTGATGCAGGCGGCCAATCACATTCAACTGGGGCAGGCTGATTTTGTTTTATGTGGAGGAGTGGAGTCGATGACCAATGCTCCCTTTCTCTTGGAAAAGGCCCGATTGGGTTATCGTTTTGGAGATGGCCAGCTGGTGGATGGGATCAATATGGGATTGATCGATGTGATGGAGGAAATGCCGATGGGAGAGACCGCGGAAAGGTTGGCCAAAAAATATGAAGTGAGCCGGGAGGCACAGGATCAGTTTGCGCTTTGCAGCCACCAAAAAGCTGTGGCAGCTCAGCAGAAAGGCAGCTTTGCCGATGAATTGGTGACGGTGGAGGAGTTGGAGAAAGATGAACATCCACGAGCGGAATCTTCTCTGGAGAAACTGGCTTCTTTGAAAACCGTTTTTCAAAAAGACGGGAGTGTTACGGCGGGAAATGCCTCGGGCTTGAACGATGGCGCCGCCATGTTGTTGGTCTGTAGTGAAAGGACTGCGGAAAAACATGGTCTTAGGCCACTGGCTCGCATTGATGGCTATACCAGTATCGGATGTGATCCCAAAATCATGGGAATCGGTCCGGCTCTCGCGACAGAGAAACTCTGCCGGGAAACCAAGGCTTCGTTGCAGGACTTTGATACGATAGAGCTGAATGAGGCTTTTGCGGCTCAGGTCCTCGCTTGCCTCAGAAAAACAGGTATTAAGGATGATGATACACGCATAAATCCGGATGGTGGCTCTATCGCGCTGGGGCATCCCCTGGGGGCCTCCGGCGCACGCATCCTGGTCCACCTAGCCCACCGGATTTCTCAGGGAAAATCAGAGCGAGGATTAGCCACTCTCTGTGTGGGAGGCGGATTGGGCGCAGCCACTTGTTTAAAGGCTTAGCCACTCTTTTAGGAGATTTTTTTGATGATACCGATTAATTTAAAAGGAAAGACAGCCTTGATCACGGGCGCCAGCCAGGGCCTGGGAGCGGCCATGGCACGAAGGCTATCCCGGGCAGGGGCCCATGTGGTGATTAATTATATGGAAGAAGCCTCCGGCAAAAATGCTGAACTGGCTGAGGAGGTGGCACGGGACTGTCGGAGTGCAGTCACTTTGCCAGGAGATGTCAGGAATTTTGAGCAGATTTCCTCAATGATGGATCAGGTCTCCGATCATTATTCCTCTCTGGATATTTTGGTGAATAATGCGGGGATTGTCCGCGATTCCACTCTGCGAAAAATGGATCCGGAACAGTGGCAATCTGTCATTGATACGAATCTGACCGGTGTTTTTAACACCTGTCGTGCGGCAGTTGATCAGATGGAGGAGGGAGGCCGCATTGTGAATATTTCTTCGGTCTCTGCCATGATGGGCACTTTCGGGCAGAGTAACTATGTGGCGGCCAAAGCGGGTGTGATCGGTCTGACGAAAACGCTCAGCAGGGAACTGGCCAAGCGGCAGATAACGGTCAACTGTGTGGCTCCGGGTATGGTCTTAACGGAAATGGGAAAAACGGTTCCGGAAGCGGTGAGAGAGGATTGGCTGGCGGGAATTCCCCTTCAGCGGTTTGGGGATCCGGAAGACATTGCCAATGCCGTGGTTTTTTTGAGTAGCCCTCTGGCTGGTTATATAACCGGGCAGGTGTTACATGTGAACGGAGGTTCCTGGTTATGACAACGCCGCTTGAAAGCAAACGCTGTTCCGTGGAAGAAGCGATGGCTTTGCTGCAAGATGGTCAGACTATTGCCAGTGGAGGTTTTGTTGGATCGGCTCATCCGGAGGCCTTGACGGCTGCTCTGGAAGAGCGGTTTTTAAAAACAAATAAACCGAATCATCTGACAGTGGTTTATGGGGCGGGTCAGGGCGATGGCCAAACCAAGGGGATTAATCACCTGGCTTTCGAAGGGCTGGTCAAACGGGTGATCGGCGGGCATTGGGGCCTGGCTCCTCAAATGGGGAAACTGGCCATGGAGGGGAAGATCGAAGCCTATAATTTTCCCCAGGGAGTGATTTGCCAATTGTTTCGTGATATTGCAGCGGGTCGACCTGGGTGCATTACCCATGTGGGTTTGGATACGTTTATTGATCCGGTCAATGACGGCGGAAAAATCAATCGTTCGACGCTTGAAAAATTGGTCGAACGAGTGGAATTGGGAGGAAAACCTTATCTTTGGTACAAATCATTTCCCATTCATGTGGGACTGATTCGGGCAACGGCAACGGATCCCTCGGGAAATCTTATGATGGACGAAGAAGCCATCGCAGGGGAAGTTCTGGCCATTGCTCAGGCAGTGCATAACAGTGGAGGCACAGTGATTGCTCAGGTCAGCAAAGTGTTGAAGAGCCCGATCAACCCGCACCAGGTTAAAGTTCCGGGGATATTGGTGGATCGTATTGTGGTGGCGGAAGCGGATATGCATGAGCAAACCTTTGCCGAAGCCTTTAATCCTGCTTATTGTCGAGCCGCTGATCCGCAGAAGAGTGCAGAGAACGCTTGTCATTTGATGCCCATGAATGAGCGGCGAATTATCGCAGCACGGGCCTGTGCGGAAATCCCTGCAGGAGCCATTGTCAACCTGGGAATCGGGATGCCGGAGGGGATTGCCAAGATTGCGGCAGAGACCGGGCGGTTGCGTGAGTTTACCTTGACGGTGGAAAGTGGACCGATCGGAGGCATTCCGGCCAGTGGTTTATCTTTTGGCGCTTCTGCCTATCCGGAGGCGATCATTGATCAGCCGGCTCAGTTTGATTTTTATGATGGAGGCGGTCTTGATTTTGCGGCTTTAGGCGCCGCCCAGATTGATCGGGAGGGAAATGTCAATGTGTCGCGATTTGGCACGAAGCTGGCTGGAGTGGGTGGTTTTGTGAATATAACGCAGAGCGCCAAAAAACTGGTTTTCTGCGGCACGTTTTCGGCGGGCGGGTTAAAGGTGGAGGTAAAGGAGGGGCGACTTCATATCCTCCGGGAAGGGAGAATGCCCAAATTCATCGAGCAGGTTGAGCAAGTCAGTTTTTCCGCCCGGCGGAGCAGTTCCCTCAATCAACGAGTTCTCTACATAACGGAACGCGCTGTTTTCCAATTAGAAAACGAAGGTTTGTGCCTGATCGAAATCGCGCCCGGCATTGATCTGGAAAAAGATATTTTTGCTCAGATGACGTTTCGGCCAAAAGTCAGTGAGTCACTGGTGCAAATGGCCGCGCATTTCTTTCAGTTATAAAGGTGTTTTCTAAGAGACTGTCTGAAAAGACTAAATAAAGATGGCAGAAGGCATTTACTTCACTCAGCAAGACGTATCCGAATAGATCGGGCTGGGCAAAGTTCCTCTGTTCGGGTGTAACGTAGCTGATGAAGCTAAAGGCATCTGTCCCAAAGGGATGCGGCCGGTAGAAAGAAGTTCACTGTGTTGGTTCACTGCTTACGCACTTCTAGTGCGTAAGCAGTGAACCGCCTTGTGCTGCTTTTTTCTCGGTTCGCACCATCATTCATTTAGACTTTTCAGACAGTCTCTAAGTTCCTTTTGTTCAATCGATAGCTTTGAGAGCCGTATTACCAGGGTAACAGGCGATCGATTGAAAATCATTACGGACACTATTGCTTCATTAGGGTTTGAAACTCCATGGGTATACATGGGGCTGTTTTTTGTGGCGTCGTTCATCATGGTTTGGCGGTTGGAGTGCATGAGCCGGAGAGGTTTTGGAGGAACGGCCCTGGGGACTTTGGTCATGCCCTATTGTTCGGGACTGGGTAATCTCATGTTTGTTTTTGTTCTTGGGATGAACCACGGCCCGGGGAAGGAGGTTCTGGTGAACAGTTTGGTCAATAATGTGACCAATCTGACATTGCTCCTGGGATTGCCTGCCGTTTTTTGGGGGATGACGGTGGTTGACCGAAGATGTCGCCAGAAAAAGGAGGCTCAGTCGCAGAGAATAAATCGTTTATCGCTGCTTTTGACCATTGCGGCGGTTCTTTTCTTCAGTGGAGCTGTCTGGGCGCTTTCCCAGGATGGCATCCTTGATTTCGGAGATGGCCTGGTCCTGATCGGTCTTTTTCTCTTTTGGCAGGCCTTTCAGGTGTATGATGTGCTCAAAACCAATTTGAGTCAGAAGCAGACGCTCAGCCTTTGGTTGTTGCTGGATTTTGCGATTCTGATGATTGGCGCCGTCGGTCTTTATATAAGTATCGAATGGCTGGTTGAATGGATCTCCAGCTTGAAGAACGGTTTTATCAGTGCAGATCAGATGGGTTGGTTGAGCGGTTGGCTCATGGTCCTGCCCAATGCTTTGCTGGCCCTTTATTACGGATGGAAACGACAGGCAGATATCGTTTATAGCTCACAGGTGGGCGATGGGCATATTTGCATCCCGCTCTGCATCGGGCTCTCAGCTCTGTTTCATTCGATCAAGGTTCCTGAGTTCTTTTCCTTTGCCCTTATATTACTGGCGATTTCCGCCGTTGTGCATGTCTTGCTCATTGGATTTGCTGGACGGCTGCCCCGTTGGATTGGAGGAACGCTCATCATTGCCTATGGCGTCTTCGTTTATCAAGGGTTGGTCGCCTGAAAAGGTAGTCTTCGGCGCCAGCGATAGTATTTCAGGGCTGTCTCGACCTCTGTCAGAGGAAAGTCGTTTCCTTTAGTCCTGCCCTTTTCCTGGCAGAAAATCAGCTGGCCATGGCCATGACTGAATCCTGGAAGCGCATGCAGAGGTTGGCGAAGGGAACCTGAGCTTTAAGCCAGAGTGGATTGGCCCGGATATCGGACATGGCGGCCTCGGTGTTATTGAGGATGAGGTAGGTGTTAGGCGCCACAACCACAAAAGCGTCGAAGCGAGTTCCTTCACCCTCGATGGCAAAGGCAAAATCTCCGACTTCATAAGGGCGGAGTTTCAGCTCTTCGTTCAGCAGGACCATATCGAGAGGGAAGCGAGTTTTGAAATCGGCAGCACGGGGTCCTTCATAGGCGAGGACGTTTCCTTTTCCATTTTCCGCTGAGACAATGGCCCATTCATTGAAAACAGGCGCTTTATAAAACTCTCTCATCCGCTCCAGTGTATGGATGATTTGCGTATGGGTTTCCTCTAAAGTCATTCTCTTCTCCATCGGTAGATGGAGGAAGAGATTCAGACGCTTTTGAATATTTGAAAGGGATTATTGTCCGCATTCGGCATTTTTAATCTTTTTTAACAGATGGTAGGCTCATTTTTTGAAGTTTGACCTGGTTAGAGGGCGTCTAATAAAGATAAACGATGATGGCAAAAAGCATTTACTCCATTCAGCAAGGCGCATCTGGACAGATCGGGCTGAGCAAGCCCCTCTATGCAGATGGAACGCAGCTGATGGATATAAAGGCTTCTGTCCCTATGGGATGCGGCCGAAAAAAGAAGATCACTGTGTTGGCCCACTGCTTACGCACTTCTAGTGCGCATCGCAATGAACCGTCTTGTGCTACTTCTTTCTTGGCACGCACCATCCATGTTTCTCTTTTTTAGACACCCTCTTAGGAACTGCTGAGTATGCCTGATCGTCCTGTCCAATGAACCGGGTTTACATAAAAACGTATGGCTGCCAGATGAACGAGCGCGATTCCGAAGCGGTTGCCTCGATGCTACGTACCCGGGGATATTCGATTGTCGACACGGAGAAAGAGGCAGATGTGGTCTTGCTCAATACCTGCAGTGTAAGAGATCAGGCCGAGCAAAAAGCGATGGGAAAAGCAGGCTTCTTTAAGCGTCGCAAGCGAAAAGACCCCAATTTCATTGTAGGGATCATGGGCTGTATGGCCCAGAACAGGGGAGAGGAGCTTTTAGATCGTTTGCCGGATCTGGATTTGATTGTGGGAACCCAGAAATTTCACCAGGTGCCCGACCATCTGGACAATATCATTGCCACCTTAGCGGGTCAGGGCCCACGACCATCCACCATTGTCGATTTAGCGGAAG
>JANQKU010000149.1 GCA_028280955.1 Opitutaceae bacterium | reverse complement strand
ATTCATACAACCGAACAATAGCAACCACTCTCAATCTGCAATGCCCTCTCTCTTGCTGTCGCTTGACGGTATCGTTCTATCCAAAGAACCTTCAGGAGATTCTTGGTTTCGTCTAATTGTTTTTTCTGCCCATCATGGAAACATCCTCTGTCTAAAGAGACTCTCTCAACGCAAGAATACAGCAACATCTATTGATCTTTTTAACGAATTACACATCAACCTGGAAAGCCGTAACCAAGGCCGCAGTTGGTTCATCAGCGAATACCATCATCTAAACAATTTTCAACAAATAGGCAAAAATTACGACTCCCTTATATATGCCTCTCGATTCACCAAAATCCTGCTTAAAAACACACTTCATGAAGAAAGTCGTTTGCACGTCTATCAATTATTTCAAACAGCTCTGAATGCATGGAGCACAGGCATACGGCCTGAAGTAACTTTTTTGAAGAGTCTCTATCTTTTAGCTCGTGATGAAGGCTATCCAGTCAAGGAAGACTGGTGTGAAAAACTCCCGACACCTAATCGAACAACAGTGGCGTCAATCCTATCAACTCGAGTAGCTGAACAACAAGCGAACGAATCAGAAACTCACTCTCTACTATCCAGTTTGGAGCACTATCTAAACCACCACACAGAGATCCATATGCCTTCCTGAGAAAAAGAACATCAAAGACTGCAATGCATATCGATATAGAAAAACGAACCGTTTCTCTGAGTGTTGGCGAATTTGTAAATTTCTCGAACCTCCCCAATCAATCAGGCAAATCGATCCGAGGGAAATGGCGCACACATCTCGGACAAGTCTGGCACGAGGAACTTCGTAAACAAATCAATGAAAAATCGACCCCAGCCCAGTTTGAAGTTCCCATCCAAGGGTCTGTCCAATACCAAGGTTGGAAAATTCTCCTCAACGGACGCATTGATCAACTTCTTAAACACAATGAAGAAACTCTCATTCGGGAGGTTAAGACTGTCACCTGTCCTCTGCCTCTCCCAGATGAGGAATTACTTAAGAAATACCCCACTTATTTTCTCCAACTAACAGCTTATCAGATTTTATACGCCTTTGCTTCGGAAACAATTCCCCAAAACATACCTGCAGGAGAACTTGTTTTTGTCGAAATAAGCTCTGGTTTCACCCAGACCATCGCTAATATAGAGACAATAGAAGAGAATTTTTATCAACAAATTGCAGTCATCTTTGAATATGTTGAGCAACGCCGGAAAGGACTAGAACGTCTCCGAAATTTAACTTTCAAACCGGCTTTTTCCGCTCCACGTGAAGGTCAAGAAGAAACTCACCTTCAGTTGTCCCAGGCAACAGATGCTAAATACCTTTTTTTTGATGCTCCCACTGGATTTGGAAAAACTGGCTACGTCCTACAATACGCCCTCAATCAATTGCGCTCAGGCAAAGTCACCAGAATCATCTACCTCACCAGCAAATCAACCGGACAGCTGCAAACCACAGCCCAACTCCATCAAATGCTGGGAACTTCGCCGGGTGCAACTTGGTGGCAAATCCGCAATAAAAAGGAACATTGTATCAATTCCATCTTTCATTGTTTCACCGATACATGCTCCTACCTCGATCAAATTCAAACACGTTGGAATGAAAGCGGTCTTCAACGGTTTCATCTCTTTCCGGACCAAGCACGAGACATCGAAACTGTCAAAGACGCCGGGAGACAGGAACACTGCTGTCCTTATGAAATAACCCGATCAGCTCTTCCTTTTATCGATATTTGGATTGCCGACTATAATTATGTCTTTGCACCCAGAAGTAAGGCCTTCCTCTCAGAACTGACAGGTTTTGACCCTAGTCAAACCCTGCTACTCATCGATGAAGCTCATAATTTACCCACCAGAGTTGCAGATGGCTATTCATTTACTCTCTCCGGCAAGGCGGCTCATGCCGCCATCTCCGATCTCCGATTATCCTATATACCCAAAAAATTTCTCAAAAGTTGGGAAGAATGGATACTTTTTATCAGCACACTCAAAATAGCTTCATCACTTGATCCGTTCCAAGAAGCTGAATTGGAAGATCATCTCACCAACCTATCACAACAATTAGAAACAACCTCCATCGACTACTCCCGTCTGAAACCAGAAACGTCTGATACACTCTTTCACCTTCTGGAAGTGGAGAAATTTCTTACAGAAAAAAACCTACCCAAGCTGATTTGGTGTCCAGCAGATGAGATCCTTCAAATTACTTGTCTCGATGCTGGCTCCGTCATCGCCCAAACCCTGGAACCATTCCCTCAGACAGTTTTCATCTCCGCCACACTTAAACCACTTGATCATTTTAAGCAACACTGCGGACTCCAGGAGATTTCCAACGAAAAGAGTATTCATCTCGAAGCAACCACTCCATGGAGAAACAATGCCTATAAAATGGCTTTCGACCTAAGAGTGAATACTCGATACAAACAAAGATCGCAGCATATACATACAACAGCATCTACTATTGCCACTCTTTGCCAGTCATCAAATAAACCAGTGGCTGCTTTCTTCCCTTCCTATAATTACAGCCAGCAAATTGCTCAAATCATTGCATCTGATTTCCCCTTTATCAGAGTGGCCAATCAGCCAAAAATCAGTGATCTCAAAGAGCAACAGTCTTTCATCGAAGAAGCACTTCTTTTTAACGACGTTCTCTTTCTCATCCTGGGCAGTAGCTTCGCTGAAAGCATCGATATCCTGGGAGGGCAATTAGCCGTATCCATTGTTATAGGGCCTGCTCTCCCTGAAGTGAACGCCATTCAGGAGGCTCGAATGCAGTCTCATAAATCTAGAACACGAAACGAAGCTTTTCAGAAAGTATATCAGATTCCTGGTTTACAGAAAATAAACCAGGCGCTAGGTCGACTCGTCCGAGCACCTGGGCACCAAGCACATGTTCTTTTGCACTGCGAGCGATTTGCAGACCCCAGCTACCACGCTCTTCTCGCTCCCGAATACCAAAATGCCTTTCACATTACCAATGATTCAGAGCTATCTGAGTGGTTATCTGAATCCTTATAAATACACAATCCAGATCTTCCAAAGCACAAGTTAAGATTCTGCTTGAGAGCTTTGCTTGAAATCACCAATACTAAAAACAGTGGCCATACGAAAAACTATTTCAGCTGATTCCATTCACAAAGCGATTCAACAGCTGGCCCAATCTATTGCCAGTCAGCATCAAGAGACAGAACGTCTCCTTCTGCTCGGGGTTGCCAATGGAGGACTCATCTTAAATCAACGCCTCTCCCAATCACTTTCGGATATTCTCTCACGGCCTGTTCCCTATGGCGCCTTAGATGTCTCTTTCTATCGGGATGATCATGCCAGAAACCCTATTCCGAAAGAAGTAACCGGAACGCAATTGCCTATAGATCTCGAAGCTGCTACCGTGATACTGGTAGATGATGTTTTTTCCTCCGGTCGTACCATCAGAGCTGCTCTCGAAGAAATCTTCTCTCATGGCCGGCCAGAAAGTGTCGAACTAGCCATTCTCGTAGATCGTCAAAATCACCGGCTTCCTTTTGCCGCCCGCTATATTGGGTTCACAGAAGAGACCAGGCCCACTGAAAAAGTAAATGTCTTTCTCGATCGAGAAAACCCAGATCAAGACATCATAAAAATCGGAGACCTATCCCCCATCTAAATCCTCACCGAGTTTTCAAAACCTAATATGCCCTGGAATAGAAAAGATCTCCTCACCATTGAAGACCTCAGCAAAGACGAAATAGAAAAAATATTCGCTGTCGCAGCCGCTTTCAAAAAGACATTCGGCCGCAGTGTTAAGAAAGTCCCCGCACTCAGAGGAAAGACTATCGTCAATCTCTTTCTCGAGCCCAGCACCCGCACTCGCCTGGGTTTTGAAGTCGCTGCCAAACGTCTCAGCGCAGACATCATCTCACTTGATATGAAACATAGCAGCACAACCAAAGGAGAAACTCTTCGAGACACTGCTCAAAACGTGCAGGCTCTCAAAGCAGATATGATTGTCATTCGACATGCTGCTCCCGGATCCCCTCTTTATCTTTCTCAAATACTCGATATCCCTGTGGTAAATGCAGGCGATGGTGCTCACGAGCATCCAACCCAAGCCTTACTCGATTGTTTTACCCTCATCGAAAATCTTGGCGCTCTAAAAGGAAAAAAAATTACCATCCTTGGCGATATTATCTTCAGCCGTGTCGCTCGATCAAATATTTGGGCAATGACAAAACTTGGAGCAGAAGTCACCTTGGTCGGCCCGTCGACACTGGTGCCAAACTGGTTTACCAATTTTGGAGTTAAAGTTTCCCACAACCTCCAGTCTTCGTTGGAAGATGCTGATGCCGTCATGCTTCTCCGCATCCAGCATGAGCGGCAAACCTCAAGCCACTTTCCATCTATTGGAGAGTATACTAGCATGTT
>JANQKU010000279.1 GCA_028280955.1 Opitutaceae bacterium | reverse complement strand
CATTTAAGAGAGGTGACTCATTTATCCCATCTCCATCAAGGTCAATGTCAATAGGATTCATATCCGAATCGATCAGCTGAATCGTGCGGAGTTGCGGCTGAAAGGATTGGGCAAAGTTTCCGTATAGATGAAGTTTTTCAGGAAGCAACTTATAGACAGCTCCGTACTGGTATATACTGTCATCACCAGTCAAAGGTTCTTCATGGTTTATTTCATCGGCCATGGGCGCTCTGGTCTCCTCTGTTGTAGTTAGACTATTTTCGAAGCTGGACTCCCGGTAACCGACTGTAACTATCAAGTTGTCGTTCAGAAAATTTCCAGATCCATAGACGTAATAGTCGTCAGAGCTGCCGTCGTTCCCGGTATTGTTACGTAACAGACCTGGACCTTCGTATTCGGGAGTCCGAGGGTCATCGACAAGATACTGAGAAGCATGCGGTGAATCGTATACCCAGGTAGCTGGATCAAAGATATCTTTCCTCTGGGATCGAAAATTACCATTTCGTCGGCCATCCTCACCGACGGTTCCGGCACGAAAGCGCCAGAACCAGTTATCCTGTTCGTTCAGATCGATGCCTGGCATGAACTGAAAGGTGGCCCAATCGACATCGTAACTCATAAGCAAATTCACTTGGAGATTACCCGCGTGACTCCAGCCGCCCTGATGGTCCCATTGAGGAGTTCCCGAAAGGCCGTAGAGCTCGTCCCCTGGTTGCAAAGAGGTTCGACCCGGACGTTCATCCACAAAAATAGGTAATCCACCGATAGCCTGATTAATGCGTTCGTTGTCGGATTCCTGGGTTCGGTATGCTATCCGCAAGGTGTAATTATCGCTAAACCAGTATCTGAATTTCAGATAAAGGCTATCCGTCTCATTCCATTGAGGGGCTCCGCGGTCGCGGTTATTGAAATTCCTCACTGGGTAATCCAGATCGAGTTCATCCGCTAAACGTCCGTTAGGTCCGAAATTAGTACCAAATTTTCGTGGGGTTCCCGCTTGGACAGCGGCCTGATCGACATGGGAATGCGTATATTCGGCCAGAAAATTGCCTTTCCTATCGGCAAAATCCATTTCAACTGCCGCTAGAATATTCAAAGCCTCTCGAGTTTGTCCCACCCAGAAGAAATCGCGATCTTCCTGGGAAATATTAACCAGATAGCGCAGATTTTCAGATATTGGACCTGTAGATTCGGCATCGATCCGGTTATAATTCCACGTTCCAGTCGTATACCTGACGTAACCACCATGTTCCGCCTGGGGTTTTTTGGTGATAAAGTTGATGATGCCACCGGGCGGAATGGCACCATATAAAAGCGAGGCCGGTCCTTTTACGACTTCAATCCTCTGAATGGAATTGGGAGCGATGGCGAATCCGGTCCCCACAGAAAATCCGTTGATAAGGTTCTGAGTCGTAGGAAATCCTCTTAGGCGGACTTGATTATTGGTCGTTGTACCAAAGGCCTGCGTGCCTTCACCGGCTACGACATTTCCGGCAAATTGCACGATATCTTTGACATCGGTAACAGCAAGATCCTCGATAAGCTGATCGGTGATTACATTTACGGCGAAGGGAAGTTCATCCAGATCGGTGGCAAACCGGGTAGCGGAAATTGATTGGGTTGCCCGCACGGTTTGCTGACCGGTTTCTTCAATTTCGAAGGGATCCAATTCAAATACATCGTCGGATTCGGTTTGGGCGTTTAAGTCGGCTACTATTCCTAGAGTAAGTACTGCCGCGATGGTATTAAACCAACTACGTTTATCTTTTTTCATTTCAGTCTCTCCAATCGGTTTTGGTTCTGAGTTAGTTTCTTGTTTGAATCCCTCAGTCATGGCTGCCTCCAAAATCTCTGTATTGTTCTCATAACGAATCATTATCGTACCTGAGACAGGATCTTGGAGCATTACCAATTCTGTGTTTTCAACCAAACGTCCGATTGCCTCTGCTGGAGTCATCTCCCCTTTGATGGAGTTCAAGATGATCCCATCTATTTCATCCAGAATGTAGACTAAATGAATATCCACCACGTCCAGAAATTCGCTAAAGGCAGCTTCCGCATCCGTGGAGGCTATGTCGAAATCATAGGTTACGTCCAATGCTCCACTCTCACCAACAGCCTGTCCCCCAAGCGAGTTGCAAAGGAGATTTTGGGTGAGAGCTAGGCAAACAAGTGAACGTAATATCATCTCCGACGATTCTTCTTGATGCTCAGTTCCTCTGAGCAGATCAAAAGATTCATATGGGGTAGATAGTTCCATTCAAGGGATAACGTGCGTTTGGCAAATGACAGCCAAGGGAAAGCAATGATGTCGCTTTTGCCCCTATTATCCCTTAATATTTTTTTTAGATTCTGTTTATGAGAATGGCGTATGCAGGAAAAACCTGCCTATTTCCCTTACTCGGTCTCCATTTCTTTTCCAAGAACGATAACACCATCCTCCACCTGTTCCCAAGGAATTCCATACCCAGTTTGTAAGATTCTCAAGAAACCAAAAACGTCGTTACTTGGGAATCGGCCTCCGATCCGCAATTCTTGCAGAGATGGATCGGCAATTATTAATCGATACCCAGTTTTCTGCTGAAAAGTCTCAGCGATCTCCACCAAGTTCTCCCCATTTACATCAAGCAGTGATTTTCTCCAATCAAGCTTCATTTCTACTTCATCTACCTCAATATCGAAAACGTTGATTGTCGAATAATCACCTTCCTTGAAAACCGAAACTTCGGCTCTTTGCCCAACCGTTACAAATCTTTCTGATGAATCTGCATCTGTATCCTCCGACGAATCAGTAGCTGTGACCTCGTTCGATTGAGGTGACGGTGCGTAGATTTCAACCAATCCATGAGTCACGATTACATCAATGTGCTCAGAACGCTTAACATTGAAAGATGTGCCAATCGCTCGAATTTCCACACCATCAACCTCGACAACAAAGACACGGTTTTCATCAGGAGTGACCTCAAAAAGAGCTTCTCCCATTATCAGCTCAATCCGCCGTTCTTGCTCACTGAATTGAACTTCCAACTGTGATGAAGTATTCAACCTGATCAGTGAGCCGTCTGGCAATAGGTGTGTTTTTGGATCTATTTGTGCGTCAACGAATTCCTGAATTGCTTCCGAAGGATATTTTCCACTTTGTTGTCTCAAACTAAACAGGGCCAATCCGAAAATAAGGACCGCAGCTACCGCAGCATAAGCCCAATATCGCCAAAGCAATACATCACTTTTATTGTCCCCAGAAAGCATGTCTTTGACAAATTCTGGGGACAACTTTTGCACTTGTATTTTTGTCTCCTCAAACAACCCGATTTCCTTACGGAGCTCAGGTTCATTTACCAAATCTCTTTCTAAATCCTCATTCTCGCTAGGTGTAAGTCCCCTTTCTTTTTTGACAAACCAGTTAGCCCCTCTGTCAAAAACAGAAGCTTCTTTCTTAGGGCCTTTTCTGCTCGATTCCTCTTTCATCTCTTCGATTTATGGGCGTCAATCAAACCATGTGCTTCGAAGTACTTCCGGCACTTTTTAATCCCTATCGATAGTTGAGCTTCGACTGTCTTTGTAGAAATCTTGAGCTGATCTGCGATCTCCTTGTAAGAAAGGTTTTCATAATTTCGTAATAAGAAAATTGTTCTACATTTCGGTGGAAGCGACTTTATGGCTGATTGAAGGATTTCTTTTTCATCAAGGTAAATATGACT
>JANQKU010000273.1 GCA_028280955.1 Opitutaceae bacterium | reverse complement strand
TGTAATCGACCATAACGAGGCTGTCATTCACGACAATTCCGGCAAGGGCGAGCATGCCGAAAAGGGAGAATCGGCTAATAGCAAATCCCATGATGATGTGACCGGCGAGAGCGCCAATCAGCCCGAAAGGAATAACACTCATGATAATGAGTGGTTGGACGTATGATTTGAGGGGAATTGCTAAAAGGGCGAAAATAAGAAAACCGGCTAAGATACTGCCAGTTCGCAAGCTGGCGTTTGTTTCTCTCTGGTCTCTAGCCTCTCCCTGCAGAGTTGAAGAAACTTTGGGATACTTCCTAAATATTTCCGGCAGGATTCGTGTTTGAATGTCCTGATAGAGGTCATTTTGTGAGACCGTTTCTTTATCAATATTTGCGGTTACGTTTAAAACACGGTTTCGATCCACTCGTCTGATCCGTGAGTATCCGATGCCTTCTGTAACCTCCGCAACTTGCGAAAAAGGGACTTCTTTGCCAGAGGGTGTGCGGATCCGCATAGTTTTCAGGCTTTCGACTGATTGTCTCTCGCTTTTGGGATAGCGGACCATCACGCGGATGTCATCACGGCCACGTTGGATCCGTTGAGCTTCTTCACCGAAAAATCCCTGTCGAACCTGGCGAGCCAGAGAGGCCAGAGTGATGCCGAGGCTTTCGGCTTCCGGTTTAAGGGATAACTTAATCTCCTGTTTCCCTGTGGTTGAAGAATCACTTATATCGAACACCCCATCGTATTCGCCCAGAGCTTTTTTGAGAAGGGATGAGGCGGCTTCAATTTGGGCTGTATCTGAGCTCTGTAGCTGGACATTGATAGGATCCCTATCTCGTCCAATGATTCCTCGGTAGGAGATGGCAGTTGCGCCTGGGACGGTCCCCACTCGTTGTCTCCATTGGCGGATGATTTCAGTGTTTCGCAGTGAACGTTCTTCCGTGGGAATCAGTTCTAGAATAATCTGGAATTCATTCTCATTTTGGATATCCACCCATGTTGTTTGGATGAAGTGGAGATTTTCTTTCTGGAAGAATTCCTCATTAATTTCGAGAGCGGCTTTTTCCATCTTAAGAGCCGTTTTTTCGGTAAAAGTTGCGGGTGTTCCTTCGGGGAATGTAACATTGGCTCTAATTCTATCCGATTCGATGGAGGGGAAAGGGACATAGCGAACCCATCCTCCTTTGAGTAATCCCAGGGAGATGACCAAAATGCCAATAAAAAGAGAAAGAGTGATATATCGATGGGCAGTCGCGAAAAGAAGAAAGGGATGATAGACATTTCGAATCCATTTCTGTAACCCCTCAGCAAAGAAATTTTGAAAACGACTTAGAATTCGGGTGAAGCCAGTTTTCTTTTTTCGTGATTTCAGAGTCGCTAAATGAGCGGGTAGGATGAGTTTGGATTCTACGAGAGAGAAAAGCAAGGTGGCTGTGACGATTAAACCAATTTCTCTGGATTCTCTTCCAACCCAGCCCGGAAGATTGGCTAAGGGAATAAAAGCAGCCATGGAGGTAAGGACGCCAAAAGTGACCGGGACAGCAACACGGTGAGTCCCTTTAATGGCTGTGTGGACCCCGGGTCCATTTTCTTTATAAGTGGTGTAGACACTTTCGGCCACAACGATGGCGTCATCAACCACAATCCCCAAAACAATGATGAACCCGAAGAGACTGATCATGTTGATCGATGTATCCATAAATGGCATCAACCATAAGGCTCCCAGGAAGGAGACGGGGATGCCTAAGCAGACCCAGAGGGCAAGTTTGAGTCGAAGAAAGAGAGTGAGTGAAATAAGGACGAGGACAAGTCCGGTAATTCCATTGAACAACAGAAGAGAGAGCCGACCACTAAGGTAGCGAGAGCGATCGACCCAGATGGCTATTTCAATTCCATCAGGGAGGGTGGGCCGGATTCTTTCAAGGTATTCTCTGACAGAATTGGCTACTTCAATGTCGCTTTGATTACCGACCCGGAAGACATTAATGTCTAAGGAAGGTTTTCCGTTAAAGCGGATTTTTCTAAATGAATCATCAAACCCGTCGATGACGTTGGCAACGTCACCTAAAAGGATACGAGTCCCATCGGGTTGATTCAACAAAACGAGCTGTTCATAGTCTCGACTGGTATAGGCTTGCCCTTTGGTGCGCAAAAGCACTTCCCCTCCTTCCGTTTTGATCGATCCAGCTGGTAAATCGAGGGATGAATTTCGAATGGCCTGGGTTATCTGATTAAAGGTCAGGCCATATTCGCGCAATTTATCCTCGGATATTTCGATAGAGATTTCAAAGGTACGAGCTCCATATACTTCAGCTTGAGAAACATTGGGCAGGGCGATGATATCATCTCGAATTTTATTGGTCAGGCGATGGAGAGAAATTTCGTCGATATCTCCAAAGGCGTTTACATTGAGAACCTGCCAGCGTCTGATTGATTCGGAAATGATGGGTCGTTCCGTTTCGATGGGAAAGGTAGAAATGCTATCCACTCGGGTTTTGATTTCATTGACAAACTTCTGCATGTCATAGCCTTCTTCCATTTCTATGTAAACATATGCAGACCCCGACTGAGCGTAGGATGCGATTTCTTTGATCCCGTCAATCCCCTGGATGGCCTCCTCTATGCGGATAACCACGCTTTCTTCCACTTCCACTGGAGTTCCTCCTCGATAGGGTACTGTAATAGAGACCCACTCGCTTTCATGCTCAGGAAACATCTCCTTCTTAATGCTAAAGGCTGTGGCAGCACCTGCTAACAGAATGACCATCATGAGTAGATTGGCTGCAACAGAATTGCGCGCAAACCATGCGATGATACCGTTTGGTACCTGGGTCATGATTTTTTTTCTGCTCTTTTTTCAGTATTAGCGATGGAAGGAAGTTTTTCTTTTTCCTGATCTATAGGTTCGTTGGACTGAATTTTCACTTCCATACCATCCACAACAAATTCCAAGGCAGTCAAACTGACTTGAGCGCCTGGTTCGATTCCTTCGGCAATGATGATTTCTTTTTCATCTGCCTGAATGATTTTTACGGTTTTTGATCTTAGGTGATTTTGTTCGTCGACAACAAGCACCTGATCTTGCCCTCGTAAGGCCAAACGGGGAAGAACGATAACATCATCGACAGTTCTTCCCCTTATATTTGCATGCACAAATAAGCCCATTTTCAAAGGAGGTTTTTGATGGGCGGATAAATAACCGTAGGGGTCATTAACTTGTGCAATTGCGTAAATCATACGATTGTCTGCATCGATGACGCCTTCTGTTCGGGTAAGATGTCCCGCCCAGGTGTGTTCTACTTCACCGATGGAGGAAGAAAGTGTGACTGTGGGATTGTTGACCGGTTGAGAATTGCTGCGATAGGTTTCCGGTAGGTCGAGATAAGCCAATTGATTGAGAGAAAGAGGTAGGCGAACTTCTGCAATATCGATGGAAAAGATAGCTCCAAGCTGGGAGCCAATCGTTACAAATTGACCAAGATCAACTCCTTTTTCCCGGACCATGCCAGCGTAGGGTGCTCGAATCATTGTTCGACTAAGGTCTAATTTTGCCTTCGCTAAAGCTTGTTCGGCCCAGATAACGTTGGCTTGCTCAGATTGGAGCTGAGGTTGACGAAGGACAAGAGGGGTCGGTTCTTCATCCGAAAGACTTTCCCATTCCTTTCGGGCTTGTCTGGAGTTTGCTTCTTCTTGGGCCAATCGGAGTTTGGCTTGGGCTAGCTCAAATTCTGCTCTGGCAACAGCTGATTTGTAATTGCTGGGATCAATTTCTAATAAGATATCCCCTTCGTTAAAGAAACCTCCGGCATAAAATGTTGGCGAGATTTTAAGAATACGGCCGGAAACCTCCGCAGTGAGTGAAGACTGTGTTCTTGGTTCAACGGTCCCTTGTGTTCGAACAGAGAATGTCCAGGATTGAGATTTTACAGAGGTGACTTCAACAAGGATGGCTTCCTTTTTGACAGGTTGCCTTTCGGGTTTCTTCTGCAATTTGACCAGAGCAACAGTGATAGCTCCGCAGATAAAGAGAATTCCAATCGGAAGAATGATTTTAACCCATGTTTTCATGATAATAGGGACCTAGGCACTGATGACTAACTGAGATTAGAGAGAGGAAGAGGGTTGATCAAAATTGCCACCGAGGGCCAGGTAGAGATTGACTCTATTATTGAGTCGAAGTTCGCGAATGGATAAATATTGGTTTTGGGCATCGAGTGCCCGTCGTTGAGAATCCAATACGGTAAAAATATCTGAGACGCCGGATGCATATTCGTCCTGAGCGAGTCTTTCGGCACTTTTTGAATGAGTGGTTGATTCCAGGAGAGCGACTTCTCTTTGGGCTAAATACTGTTCGGCTGCTAAAGTATCTTCGACTTCCTGAAAGGCATTTAAAATGGTTTGAGCATATGAGAGAAAAGCTTGTTCTGCGATGGATTTTTTTCGTTCGATGTCAGCAACGAGACGTTTGCCTTGAAAAAGTGGTTGAAACAATCCTCCGGCGATGTTCCAAACTGAAAAATCATCATCCAGGAGATCACTCAAATCACTGCTGGTGGTTCCCGCACTTCCGGTGAGGCTAATGGAGGGTAATAGTCTCTTTTTTGACTCACGAATGCGACGATCTGCTGCGGCGAGGCGGCGTTCTGCTGCTAGTATATCCGGACGACGTGTGAGTAAATCGGAGGGTAATCCTGCGGGGACATTACTTTTGATAGAGGGTAGATCTATTGATTCCTTAAGTGAATTGGCTGGGTAACGTCCAAGGAGAACTTCGAGAGTTCTGACGTCTTCATCGTATTGCTGTTGGCGCTGAGCCAATGTAGCACGGGCGTTTGCCGCTTGTGCCAGTGTTAAGCGTAAATCCAAAGAGGAGCTGGTGCCACTTTCAAAGCGATTTTGAATGAAAGCAGCATTCGATTCGAAGATGCGCAGTGTTTCTTGAGCCAGATTGAGTTGAGCTTTTGCCGTTGTCATGCGAAACCACGCTTTGGCACATAGTCCTGCGATAGAAAGACGGGCTGCCCGGTAATCTGCCTGAGCGGCTTCTATATCAGCGATGGCAGCTGCTGACTGATCCCTGAGCCTACCCCAAAGATCGATTTCCCAGCTCAAATTGAGATCGAGAGAGTGGGAATTGCTGAAACTCTTTGCCGGAGTTCGAGTTTGGCGTCGTGAAGAATCTAAACCAACCCCTAATTGGGGATAGCGGTTTGCTCCGGTGATGATGGCATTGGCATTTGCTGTTTCAATTAGAGAGGCCCAGGTTCGTAGGCTGTAGTTATGTGCCATGGCTTCAGCAATAATTGCTTCAAGCTTTGGGTCATTGAAGGTGGAGAGCCAACCGATTGGCATTTGCTCTCGGAGGGCTTCATTCTCGATCCCTGATACCCATTTTGCTGGAGGGTTTACTTCTAATGGACGGTCGGCAACTTTAGGCGAGGTTGCACAGCCCATAAATGTAGCGACAATTATAAAATAGGGAAACTGCCTGATCATACCTGAATAAAGGAAGTTCTTCGAATTTAGCAAAGCAAAGGACGAGTGATGTTCGTAGAAGTTACAGGAATATGTATGTTATACACAAAGTTTTGTCTGGAGGTTGCAAGAGATGAAACAAACAAATGTAGGAGGAAAATATCGATCGGCAAGTTTTTTGTCGAAATTCGATAGGTATTTAAAGGATTTTATAGTGCTTAGTAAAAGGTAGGAAATGTTAAGAGTGAAGATTTTGAGATTGAACGAATGATGAAAAAGATGAGACAAGGCATTCGCAATATAGAATAGACTCCATCGAGGTCTTTATCACTTAAAGTTTTCCCTGACCTCATATCCTATAAGGGGTTAGCCCCATACACTACATCTGTCTGGACCTAATTTTTCAGTGAGTCAAGGTATTCGGTTTTTAGAGGAAATGCTTTGGCTATGGTTTAGAGATAGCTGCTCTAAATTTTTTTGTAGGGAAATTTTTTCCGGGGCAAAGTGTATGGTTGGGATGGATAATCTTATGGGTGGTAACAGAGGAGGAGGGAAGTTTGGTTATTGTCATCAAATAACGAACTAGTCCTTCCAAAGATTTCATTTGTGCCGTGTTTGGACGGCTTTTTTCAAAGTTCCCAACTAAACAGATGCCGATACTGGTTTGATTTAGTTCATGCGATTTTACGTGTCCTCCGTCGAGTTGTTGTTCCCATCGTCTACTGATGAAAATTTCACCATTTCCCATGCCTCTTCCGTTCCCAATAAGGAAATGATAAGCTAGACCATTTTCCATGTGTCGTTCTTCGCGGTGGAAGCGGTCAAGTCCTTTTGCGCTACCGATTGGCATTGCGCTATGGTGAATGATAATGTGCTTCCATCTTCCTTTTTTGATTTTGGCTTTGGAAATCTGTTTTTGTATCTTCCCAGGGAGAGTAGGATGTTTGGGTATGCGCCGAATGACTTTGTCCGATGGAATCGTAAGAATCTGGCCAGGGAGGATTGTATTTGGCTGGGAGAGAGAATTGTGGCGGAGGATGTCAGAAACAGTAATTCCATAATTGTTGGCAATGGCTGCGAGAGAATCTCCTTTTCGAACGGTATAAGTGGTAAGGGGTTGTTGCTTTGAGGGAATGATGAGTTCTTGTCCAACAGCGAGAAGATCACTATTGGTGAGCTTGTTGGCAGCTGTCATTTGTGAGACAGTCACCCCGTGTTGCTGGGCGATGATTTCCAAGGTATCTCCCTTTTTGACACTGTAGCGGATCTCTTGGGATGGGAGTACGGGGATGACGAGTTTTTGTCCTATGCGAACAATTTTTTTGTTCTTCAGATTGTTGGCTTTGGCGATTTGATTGATACTAAGGCCATGGCGTTTTGCAATCTTGCCCAGAGTGTCTCCTTTGCGGACGATATATTCGGTAGGAGCTAAATTTGTGCCGGGGATGATAAGCTTCTGGCCGACTTTTACGTTATTTGCATTCTTTAGGTTGTTCGCATTGGCGATTTCTTTGACCGTGAGACTGTAACTTTTCGCAATTGATCCAAGTGTCTCTCCCTTGGACACTATGTGTGTGGTCGCGTATAGTTGGTGTGAAAAAACCAGACAAAAGAGAATCGAGAAGAGAACCCTATGTGCCAGAGAATACTTCATAGATTATGTGAGCATGAGGGAAAAGAAAGGTGCCCGCCACTCTTTTGAAAAGTTAGGGGAAGGCAAGACTCCTTATTTTTTCTTCTTTCGCTTCTTTTTTCCTGTAAGTTTGGTGTCCCGTTTTTTGATCAGTTTCTTTAGTTTTTTTCTCTGATCTTTTCGAACAATATAGCCGACACATTTGGAATGCCCACAATGACAGGGGTGTTCTTCCCAATGATCGAGATCATACCCATAGTCGTAAGAAAGTTCGGTGCCTTCCTTAATATTTTTGATCGCAATAATCCAAATATGTCCTCGGATGACTTGGGTTTCGCAATTTGGTTTGCAGGAATGGTTGATGTAGCGGGCAGGATTCCAGGAGACATTTCCATCAATGTCATGGCGCGAGTTTAATTCAAAAATATAAACAGAGCCATCATCAGTGCCTTTGGCTGCTTCCATCCATTGGGTTGCTCTATGCCAAGATTCTTTTTTGGTTATTTTTTCGCCTACATATTCAATGACTCGGGTTCCTTTGGAAATGTCGACCTTTGCAAATAAACCGTGGCGATGGATAGAAGAGCTGCTTTGCTGAACAAAAGGATTGTCCTGGAGAAGTGTGGATGAGGATCCATTTGATTTTTTAGATGAGGCCATTTGTTAATGGAAAAGTCGGTCTAAGCTTGAAAGGAAAATTTGATAAAATGAGAGGCTGTGCGTTACTGTGCAAGAGAATGATGCACGCAATAGTGTGCCTATTTCTTTGCGGGTCATTTAGGAGACAAGCCAAGAAGGTGAGAGCTTGATTCAAGCGTGCATCCATGGATTTCGATTATTTTATTACAACTGATTTTTCCTGATATCAGCCGGATAGAATTTTTTGGCAGGCACAGTTTTTTGGCAAGAAATTCAAGCAATGCCGCATTGGCTCGACCTTCTAGCGGAGGCGACTGAAGTTTAATTTTTATCGATTCTCCTATCCATCCCACGACTTCGGTCCGTTTCGCATTAGGCACAACTTTAAATGAGAGTCGGCAAGTGTTTGTTCTTTGAGAAGGCACGTTACGTTAAAGCTGGGATAAAAACAAAATGACAATGATCGAAGGAAGGGATGTGCGCGGACCTTATGCTCGATTTTTGAGAAAATAGTCCTATAGGTTGTACTTGTGAAGTTTACTTTTAGAGTAATTTTTGTCTCTCACTTGAATGACAATGGATGCACAAAAATGCTCTAAAAAGAGGAAGAATCGATGTCTTTAAAATCACTGATGTTGAAAACTCCGAAATGCACATTGGCTGTAGCGGAGAGTTTAACCTGTGGGAGAGTGCAGGCAGAGATAGGTTCTGAGCCTGGCGCCTCTTCTTATTTTCTGGGAGGAATTACCGCATATACACTTGAGCAAAAGGTGAAGAAGCTTGGAGTTGACCGTTCCCATGCAGAGATTGTGAAGTGTGTTTCGACCCAGGTTGCAGCTGAAATGGCTTGCGGTGTGTGTCAGTTGTTTGGGAGTGATATAGGTATTGGAACGACTGGATATGCTGAGACCAGTTCTATGGATGGTATCAAGCAACCTTTAGCTTATTGGGCGATTGCCAGCCAAATCGAGGGAAAGGTATCGGTGGTTCGTCAAGGTCTCTTGGAAAAGGAAAGTGTTAACCGTGTGCAGATGCAGGTAGCGACCGCTTCCTGTGTCATTGAGGCATTGGTCGCATTCCTCAAAGAGCTGAAGGGAGAGGATGTTTGATGGGGAATAGAGTTTTATTTTTGGGAAGTCGACGGGTTTCCAATGATGCGACCGTTGGAGATTTCCCATTTATGCCGAGATCCTGCTTTTCCCTTTCGCAGATCTTTCCAGAGTTTTGGGTTATCACGCTTTTGTAACTCAAATTCAGATACTCCGGTTTCCTGACAGCTGAGAATCTTGGTAAAACCTTTGTATTGACGAGGAGCGCCAATAATCCGGGAAAGATTTGTGGAGGCTGGTAAATCGGATGTTCGTTCCAGCACAAGAAAACTGTAGGGGAGATGTCTTAAATCGATGTCCATACGTTGCCCAAATTTCGTCCAGTAGGATTCTGTAAAAGCTTCTGTCGGTGGTTTGGCAAAATGATGGCACCAATGTCTTTCGTTTTCTTCGGTTAATAATCCGCAATTGGCTTGATGGGTACAGGGAGCAAGAATCGTGAATGCTTCAGAAAGTTCTTCTCTTACGGCGATAAGATTTCGGCTATCGTTATAAGTGCCCGGTTCGACCCAAAGGATTGTTTGTGCCTGATGGGCTAGTTGAATCAGTTCCAACCTGGAAGATGAGGTGAGTTCATTCAAGACATGACTGATTAAGAGGAGTCCTCCTTTATTTTCCCAATGCTGAGGGATAGCTGATGATGCGATTGTCACATTAAGTTCTGGGAAACGATTACGCAGTGTTTTTTGGGCATATTGAGTTGCCAGGATGGAATGGTCCCAAAGCGTTAGATCATTCCAGTTATGCTGGGGAAAGGTGGAAAGAACCCGCCGAGATGCAATTGCGGTGCCACAACCCCAATCGAGAAGGTTGTTTGCCTTTGGTTCCCATTTCAGAGTTTTCAGATGAGAAAGGACAGCATCCCATTTCCATCCAATTCTCTCTGCAAAGGTCATGTCATAGCTGTCTAGATCCTTTTCACATGTCCAGTAAGGAGTGTTTGGTGGCTCTTTCTGATAAATAAAGATACGGCGGAGCCGATCTAATGCCTCCCAGTCGATAGTTGTCCAATCACCCATACTGAAGTCTTGGAAAAAAAGATGGGTGATGGCGAGTATGGAAAAAGAGTAATGAGAGATTACGATTTAGAAGCTTTCTGTCATTAGTCTTTTTAGACAGTTTCTTAATGCAAACGATCGTCGTTTGTGGTTCCCATCTTAGAATAATCGATCAGATCGTGACTGATATCTCCATCGATTTTGATGGCTTCTTCCATGTGTTTTCGAGCGGAAAGGTAATTTCCCAGTTTCTTTTCACATCGAGCGATCTTATAGTGTAGAAAACCAGAATTTTGGAATAAAAGAGGGACAGAAAGCCAAACTTCTTTCGCTTTCTCTAGATTCCCTTTTTCTTCGTAAGCTGACGCATTTAAGATGTAAAAGTCGATCAATTGTGGATAAAGTCGTGTTGCGATCTTAGCCAGTTGGGCGGCTTTGTTACATTGCTTGTTGGCAATCAATATGCGGATGCGTAGTTCTAAAACTTCAGGATCTGCTTGGTATTCAAGACCGAGTGATCTTAACTCATGAGTTGCTTCAGAGAGCATACCGAGCTGAAGATAGCCTGTGGTGCTGGAAAGAGCCCAACGTAAAGTTGGATCGGATGAAGGGGGCCGATTTTGTGTTGTAGAGATGCTCATGTTATGAGGCAAAGATCGGTGAGAAAGATTTATCACTTAGCAGCAATCGATCAGATTTTACAAAAGATAGAAAATGGTTAGATTTTATTGGTAAACTTACGTTATCAACGCTAGGTATTTTCCGAAGGTCTACTTCAGGTATTGCTCAGGCATGACTAATGTTCAAAAACAAACTTCTTTTGAATGAAGAAGCGAACAAGGCCAAATCCTAATATGTTAATGAGAGCTGCCATCATATAATGGATGGAAAAATAAATCGTTAAGATGTTAAAAATTAAATTATTCGCTCCCCAGAATAAAAAAAGAGTTATGAGATACCGAAAAAAGCGTTTTTGAGTGAACTTTACGTTAAAAACGAATCTACTTTGTGCTATGTAGACTCCAAAATAGACCACAGATAGGACGATACAATATGAAATGCCTGGATGAAATGTCATCGTCTCTACTAAAATGTAGGTTCCTGTTAAGAGAAAGAGGTAGCCAAAAATTGTCACAGCACTGTAGCGGATCAATTGATGTATCATAAATTTGGATGCTCAGCTAGCAAGATTGTCCAGGGAAGGGGATTAACTACTGCAATGATGTTAAAGTAACGACTCACCAGATGGATGAAATCCTTTTTTGACCAGTGATTGATGTGTCCTGTGGTATTCCCAAAGGCTCCTAGATATTTTCCTCTGGCCATATTCAAGAAACGCCACAAGGGCTCTCGAGGGACACTGACGATACAATATCGAGAAGTAACTCTTTTTAGCTCTTTTAAGGCAATTTGGGGACTTTCCAGATGTTCGAGAACTTCCAGTGCAAGGACCAGATCGAAGCTATTGTCTTCTCGCTTTAATTCGTAAATGGACTCTTGGGTTATTCGTAACTCTGGATTGCGAGCTTTTGCATCAGGAATCATGCTTTCATCAAACTCTGAAGCTTCTATACAATCACTACCGAGCGACTTGGTGAGGTAATGAGTGGAGTATCCGTGCCCACAACCAACTTCGAGTGCTTTGTTGATTTGCACATTAGAGAGGAGGTCATCGACTTTTTTGTAGAAATTATGGATCAGTTTGCTTCCAATAGTTCCGGCTTTCGAATATTTTGCAGCGAAATCCTCTTTCTCGACAATGGACCTATTCATCTATGTGAGCTTTCCTTTTTCTTAATTGCTTTGTCTAAATTTGATTGTTTCGAGAAGTTTCCGGTTTACAGAAAGTAGGTCAGCGACAAAGGCGATCAGTCCTGTATGAAACCCCATCGCCATGAGAATACCTGATAAAATGACGGATTGAATATGGCCGGAGCCGTCTCCCATGAGATAAAAGTACAAGAATCTGAGCCCTAGGATGAGTCCGCCTGCAAAAAGGGACGCTCCAATCGTCATGAAAAAAAGAAAGGGTTTGTAGACAACAAAGATACGCAGTATTGTAATAATAGAACGTTTGGTGTAGTTGAAGATGCTTTTGACAAGTCTTGAGGGTCTAAGATCGGGATTTACGGAGATAGGGACGGATGTGATGACCATATGTTTTTGGCCCGCCTGAATGATTGTTTCCAGTGTATAGGTGTAATCGCTGAAAACATTGAGTTGTTGTGCGCAAGATCTGCTCATGGCTCTGAACCCGCAAGGTGCATCTGGAATATCGGTGCGGCTAGCGATGCGGACGACCCAACTACCCAATCTTTGAAGTAATTTTTTACGTGCGGGGAAATGGGCAATTTCCTGAATAGGTCGAGCGCCAATCACGTAATCGGCCCCATCTGATAAAATGGGCTTTACTAACTTTTTGATGTCTTTTGCCTCATATTGATTATCTGCATCGGTATTTACAATAATGTCGGCTCCTTCATCTAATGCTTTGTTCAGGCCTGCCATAAAACCTTTAGCCAGTCCCTGATTAGCCGAAAAGCGAACGATGTGATCCACTCCACATTCCTTTGCGATCGAGGTTGTATCATCTTGACTTCCATCATCGATGATTAACCACTCTACCTGATCAAATCCTTCCATTTCACGAGGGAGTTCCTTTAAGGTAATGCCTAATGTTTCAGCTTCATTATAGCAGGGTATCTGTATGATCAGTTTCATTGTTAACATGCGGAAAAATTCATCGCTTTCGAAAAGGGCTATCAAGCGATGGTCTTTTTTCAAGGACGTAGCAAGAGAACACTCAAATAATAGCGTCAAGTGACTATGATTGAATTTCTTGTCCAGCTCTTATCACTAGGTGTTATTCCAGGGGTCTTGTGTAGCGGTTACGTTTTCTTATCTAAACTTTGCTTGGGGTGGGAGACGAAGGCTTCTCCTGCAACGAGGATTTTTTTGCCAGTTGCTTTCGGTTTTTTACTGTGGAGTGTCCCATTGGTGGTGCTTCCATTGTGGGGTTGGTATAATAGTTGGGGGCTTGGCTTGGCTGGGTGGATTATTGCAGGGATATGGGGTCCATTAGTGGTTGGCAGAGCCTCCTGGCTTCGAGGTTATCAGATGTCAATGTATGGGTGGGGAGTTCTCCTGGTGGCCCTTATCACTTTCATATCAGGATTACTTTTTTATACCGAAAGCATGCATGGGGGCATTGATCAGGGAGTCTATGCGGCTCAAGCGAAGAACATCTACTTGACAGGTGAGATTTTCAAACCTTACCCGATGGACGGATTGGATGGGCATCGTTACAGGGAGTTTGTTGCGTTGATGAATAAATCCGGATTGTATGCAACAAAGGGAGAAATGACCGTCCAGTTTTCCCCTTTATATCCTGCTTGGATGGCTCAGTTTTATGGGATTTTTGGGCATTTTGGGCTTTTTGTTTTTAATGTATGCCTGGCGAGTCTGAACGTATTTTTGTTTTATGGGCTGGTGCGGCTCTATGCATCGAGGTTTTTCGCATTGGTCTCTCTACTTATCTTTGCTTTAAATATTTCTCAGATATGGATAGCGAGAATAACTCTTAGTGAGGTTTTTGCCCAAACCTTCATCATAAGCGGGTTTCTTGCCCTGGGCATTTCGCAGAAATGCAATATGCGTCGTTTAGCGTATGTGGGTGTTCTTTTTTTAGGAGGAAGTTTCTTTGTTCGGATAGATGGCCTCTTGATTTTACCTCTCTACATGTGTGGGCTTTTGACCTATCTGGTTTTAGTACACCATGATGGAGAGAAGAGTGTTCTTATGAAATCCATGCATATGGGAGGAATGCTGGGAACGTTATTGGTAGTGTTTGGCGGTGGCGTCTGGTTTTACTATTTGTCGAGTAACCCTTATCTTCAGGCTCTGCTTCCGACGTTGAAGCTAGCTTTGTACGCGAGTGGTGTTGTCTTACCATTTTGTCTGGTTGTCAGAAAGCCTTCGATTTCCAGTTTTCTTCAGAAAATAGTTTCACGTAAGTTAGTGTGGATGGCTCCAGCTTTGATCGTTGTGGGTTTGGCTTTTTACGGCTATTTTTTCCGTCCCTATATAGAACCGTTTGCTACGTGGGACCGTGGAAGGTTAATGGATACCAGGACTTTTCAAGAAGACTCACTTCAGTATATTGGGCAGTATTTATCTCTTCCGGTTCTTGGATTAGCCGTAGTAGGTACCTGTGCTATTTTAAACCGCATTTTCAGGCTTGGAAAAGATATACATATCACCATTTTTTTTGTTATCTGGTTGGGCTATACTTTTGTTTATTGTTATAACCCAAACATAAGCCCTTATCATATTTGGGGTAGTCGAAGATTCCTTCCATTGATTTTCCCTGGATTTGCCCTTATCGCAGCAATAGGACTACAGTGGATCTGTTCACATTGGAACTTACAAATGAACAGGAAGCGTTGGGCGATACCCATCCTGAGCTTTTTTATTGGCTACTATGCGTGGGCAGGATGGCCACTTAGTGTCACTCAGGAGCTAAAAGGAACAGTAGCTTTTTTTAAGGAAATTAGGAACAAAATAGAAAAAGACAGCTTAGTTTTTTTCAGTGCTACGACTCGTTTCTTTGAACCCTTGTACCTTGGAGAAAACTTACGGGTTATCCGTTTCGATATGAATAATCCCCGTCATATTGAACTGGCGAATGAGATTATTGCCAATGATGTAAAAGGCGGAGATTCTTTTTACTTATTAACAAACTCGGCGATCGATATTCTATTTGAATCGGTTGAAAAAGTAACCATCCCGTATGAATACACCTACATAAAAAGTAGAAGCAAACCGCTCGGTTGGGAAAAAGATAAAAGTCGTTTTCAACTCCATCTTTTGAAAATGAGAGGTTCTTTTCGTCTTCCAAACTCCAGATATGACAATTTCACAATTGGGCACCAAAAGATAGAAGGCATAGACGAGGAAGGTTTTTTTCAGGATGAGTATGCCGATGGTCAGTTTTTTCGATGGACGACTGGTACAGCTTCACTTTCGTTCCCGATGGAAAAGGAGTATAGACCTGAGGCGATGAGTCTTTCTATTATCGGATTTAAGGCTGGAGGGTGTCGTTTGAGGGTTTCGTATAACGATAGAGTGATATATGACGATGTCCTAACTATAGAGCATACGATTCTCGATCTGGATATTCCTGAAGACATGCCCTCTTCAGATCGAGGAACTATTCAATTTGTGACAGAAACTTTTAAGCCTTCTGATTACAATGGGAGCACAGATAATCGTGACTTAGGAATCCGGATAAAGGGCCTTCGAATTTTTGGCAGTACTCAAGTGCCTTAGCGAAGTATGAGTTTTGTATGTTTTGGGGTTGGAGTGTGTTCTTACGATCATGTCTTCGCAGTATAGGAGCCTGCATTTCGAGAGTCTTCTTGTATATCTATGCGTGTAATGCCAACTCTGTTGCTGGTGGCTTTTTTGACCATCGGGGTGAAAATACCAAAAAGGTGTTCTGCCAGGCCTTCGCAAGAGCAACGTCTGACGACATAGGGTTTGTAGGCATGGGGGGCTGCAGAAAGAATAGTATCGAGTAGAGGATCGTCTTCATTAAAGAGGCAAGCATGGTCGAGATGTTCTTCAATCCATTGACGGATGAATTTCAACTTCCCGAAATCAATGACAAAACCGTTTTCGTCCAGTTCGGTTGCCTTGAAAGTAAGTTTGATGCTCCAGTTATGTCCGTGGATAAGGGAACAGTGCCCATCGTGAGTGTGTTGCCTGTGGGCAAACGGGATGTCAGTGTAGATTTTGGAGCAGGTGAACATGATGATGAGAAAAAATGTTCGTTATACTTGTGGATTGAGGCAAACGGGAATTTCGGAAAAAACAGGATGGTAATCAAGTGGGATAACGTTTCTGCAAAGATTCCGAAAAGAGAAATATCACTGAGATGGTAGCAGAAAGGAAGGAGAGATGCTTTCGTTGGATAAGGGGATGGTACAGTCTACCGAGCACTATGCCATTTGCGGTTTTCAGTTTAATTTCAAACCTGAGAAAACGGCTTTCAATTGTTTGAAAATGGTTAGGAATTTAGCTGATTTCTAACGAAATTGCATGGGGTTTTAGGGGAACACCTTAAGAGGGTGTTATTCATCGATAGTAACGGTTTTTATTTTATCATAAATTCTTTATCATAAACGACTTAAATAAAAATAGAATGGTTGTTCCTGTGTGTGATATCGAGCATTTTAGCAGCTCGATATCAGTGATTACGCCTGAGCTCTTCTAGGGGTTACCCTGATTGTGCTGAAACGGTGTAAAATAACATTGAAAAACCTTTTTGAGTAGCGCGAGGGTAATGGCCTGCAACATGGAATTCGCTTATAACATTCATAAAACTTTTGCTTCAGATAACACTTTGCTGCTTGAACCGAGCACAGATGTGGCTTCTGCCGTGAGGGGAAATGTTTACGCGAATTCAGATAGAAGAAGGATGACTGATATGAATTGGTACTGCGTTCACACAAAACCCCTCAAAGAAGCCCATGTGGAACGTTACTGCCAGGAAACGCTTGGCTTGGAAACCTATTTTCCGCGTTTAAAACGAGAGAAGACAATTCGTCGTGTTAAACGTGTGGTTTTAGAGCCTCTATTTCCCCGTTATCTCTTTTGCCGTTTTGATCCTGCTGTTTGTTTTCGTGCCGTCCGGTATGCTCAGGAGGTCATCAGTATCGTCAGTTTCGGAGAGATCCCAACTGTCGTGAACGATGCCACGATTGCTCAATTGAAAAGCTGGGCTGGAGAGGCGGTTGACGTTATTTCGATCCAACCTGGATTACGACCAGGTGATCCGATCCAAATTACTGATGGCCCGATGCAGGGACTACGCGCAGTGTTTCAACATGATGTGAGCACGCATGATCGAGTCGCTATCCTGCTATCGGTCATGGATACAGAGGCTCGTATGATTATTAACCGCTCCCAAATAGAACCCACAGACTCCAACTCAGGCTGACACCCCTAAGCCCTTCAAAAACATATAGATAAGATCCTATTGATAGCTGTTAGCCAACGTTAATCTCAACTCTTTTTTCCTAATGAATTCGTCTGATATGACACGACTTTTACAAGCTGAATACACTCCACGGGTGCCTACCTGGATGCGGATTGTTGATATCTCTTTGAGTATCACCGCCTTGATTGTATTGGCTCCCTTGATCCTTTTAATTACAATAGTCACCAAAATTGTTTCTCCAGGCCCTATCTTTTTTAAACAGGAACGAATTGGTCTCGGCGGGAAACGGTTCATGTGCTATAAATTCCGGTCCATGAAGGTTGGAGCGAGCACGGCTGTTCATCAATCACACTGTCAGAATTTGATGAAGTCCAATGCACCTATGGTGAAGATGGACTCAAAAGGTGATCCACGCTTGATTCCTTTTGGGTGGTTGCTCCGTTCGTCTGGATTGGATGAATTGCCCCAGATCATTAACGTTCTTCGTGGTGAAATGAGCCTTGTTGGACCTCGGCCTTGCTTGCCTTTCGAATGCGCTGAGTATCTTT
>JANQKU010000205.1 GCA_028280955.1 Opitutaceae bacterium | reverse complement strand
AGAGATCGATTGTTAAAGAGTATCAAGGTAGTATTGAAAAGCTACCTTGAAGGAACTCGCTATGGGATTAAGGCAGCTAGCGATGGTCTTTTGTTGTCGGGTGAAGCGGGACAACAAAAGACCATCGCTATCTGCCTTAATCCCATAGCGAGTTCCTTCAAGGTAGCTTTTCAATACTACCTTGATACTCTTTAACAATCGATCTCTAACTGATGAATCAATAGATTGATGGCTCAATTCACGGGCGGCCAAAAATTCATAAATAACAACAATAAACCAAAGAGAAGCATCCACTGAATTATATTCCGGCTCTTCCTCATTATCTGGAAATCTATTCGGAAGCATACCTTCAGAGATAGTTGTCGTCCACTCTAGAAGAATACTCTCCGCTTCTTCTAATTTTCCGGTCGACAGGCAGATTCCTCTCATCGCAATAAAGGTATCTCTTCCCCAATCTGTAAACCATGGATAACCGGCCATTAGCGATTTTCCTTCGCCCCGTTTTACCACGAAGCAATCCGCAGAACGCTCCAACAGAGACGAAAAAGATGACCTTCGTTTTTTTTCTCTCTTTCGCCAATCCGATACAACTTTGAGAACAGGCTTTCGCACCAGTTCTTCCGCAGAAACAGACAGGTTATCAGCCAAAAAAACGGCGACTGCCTCTTCTTGCGAAAAATCCCACTGAAAAACCCCTGGAGCCGCTAGGTCTTCCTCTGAATCCAGCCCTCTTTTATGTTCCTCCTCGTACTTAAAATTTCGGTACCAAAGAGGCTCATGCCTATATTCTCCATTTGAATACACCACAGTTGAAGGAACCCCCTCATAGGGGGTCCATTTTAAGCACCCGTTCATCGCTTTTGGAGAAAATCGAAAATGCTGATTTTCTTTGTGCAAAGAATGAATTTCTCTACCGGAAAAGAAAGGTCTGACCTCTAAGACAGCTCGCTTTGTTTCACCCTCGATTCTCCATGAAACAACTGTTCCTGTTATACCCTTCGGAATAAAAATTTCCTGAACAACCCTACACCCATCGGGCAATTGTATGCGCCAGCTTGGCCAGGGTTCCTGTGTAAATTCACTCATACTCCCCCGGTTATCAGGAGAAATGATATCCGGAGAATATCTCTGGGACGAAATAGGATAACGCCCATTATCAGTCGAAACCCAACCCTCAAAACCATTGATTAATAAAAATCGATTGGACGGAGCATTTACCGCTGTCAGCAGAATCGAATGATATCGGCGAGAACGCACGCCATCAACCCGTCCCGAAGCAAATCCCCCCAATCCATCTGTTTCCAGCCACTCTAAATCATTAACCATACAAAAAACCGCCACACACTCATCATTGCACTTAAAACGCCTTTCATTTGGGAAAGCATCCAAATGTTCATTTACGATAGTTTAAGATGATTTTATTTACCACAGAAAGCGAGCCAAACCATATCTCATTTCAAACTATTCTGTTTTACGAACACTCTCTGCCATCTGGACCGGAGAAGCCTCTAACCAATCGTAAACCGCTCGATCATCATGCCCCAGGTAACCAAAAGAAAGAACTCCGGTCGGGCAACTCTGCACACAGGCCGAACAACGAACACACTCCGGATCTTCCATCGGCATTCCCTTATTCGCAAAATTCATAATATCAATCCCCTGATGACAGGATGCCGTGCAGACATTACAGGAGATACATTTCTTTTTTTCAGAAAAAATCCGGAATTTCGAAAACCGCGTATAAATATGCATCAAAGCAGCCAAAGGGCAGGCAAAGCGACACCAAACCCGCCCCGAATACTTAAAGTAAAACCCTACTCCAATGATACCTCCAAAAAGGACATCGACGAACCATTTGTAGCTGAACATCCATCCTGCTACTTTTTGACCATCAGACCCAATGCCCTGCAATAAGACGTTGAAAGAACCATCTGCCCACGAATTAGGCATCATCCACCCGAAAATTCGAATAAGCAACAATCCAAAAGCTACTGCTAAAAACACCTGACCAATCATATTAACTCGATTCCATACCAGTCCGTGAGGCATCTTGTGTCTATGCCGGTCTCCCATCGTTTCCGCTAAAGCGCCACAAGAGCAAATCCAGCCACAGTAGACTCCCTTACCCCACCGGCGGATCAACCAAGGAATCAAAATAAAAGTCTGCACCACGCCAATTCCTATCCACCACCAATGCGGTGAATCCGTAAACACATTATAAACATTGAGCGGCCAGGCTAAAATAAAACCGTATGCCCGCCAATAAGCCCGTGGATGCCCCCATTCTGGCCAGGTTCCTGCCGCATATTCTGCAGCAGGAATATACTTTTCAAATAGGTTGTCGCCAATCACCTCACCCCATCCGGATGAAAAAAACCCATTATAGCCCAACCACGGTAGAATAATCTCCGGCAAAATAAAGAGTGGAAGCCATTGAACCATCATCAATGTGGTCGTTTGACGCTTGATATAAGGAGTTTTTTTTCGCCTGAGCCGATCAATCCCAAACACCAGAATACACATGCTGTAGAGCAAAGTATAATAGAAAGACCTCGATTTCATCGAAACGGCCATCGTCCCCAAAAGCGTCGTTCTATCATTCCACTTTTTTTCTAAAACTTCTGCCAGACCCGCAGGGTCAATCCAGGATTCCGTAGGGCCTCCACCTTTCCAGGAATAGAGAAAAACACAAAAAAGAATAAGCGCGACCACCCCAAGCCATCCCGCTACCCCTGTTTCTCCCTGAATTTTTAAACCACTCCTTCGGAAAAAATCCAATGGGGCCTCTCGACCAATCATCAGAAAGACTGAATCATTCTCTAATCTCTCGGAAGCTCCGTCTGCTGTTTTGATGACGGCGCTCTCTTCCTCAATAGACTGGACCTCAGATCCCATTAATAATCGCAAAGATCCCTTTCCTTCTGATCTATTTTCAGTAAGCGCTCCTATCTTCTCCAGATTATCCGGTTTAGGACGACTGAATTCTTTTTTTCGATAGCTGAGCGTCACCTCAGCGCCACAGGACGACAAGGCAATCGCCGTCTCCAGGGCAGAATCTCCTCCTCCCACCACCAGAACTCTCTGAGAACAGAAATCCTTCGGATCATGCAGTCGGTTAGAAACCTTCGGCAAATCCTCTCCAGTCACTCCCAGTTTTCGATAATTCCCACTGCGGCCGATAGCCACAATCACTCTGCGAGCCCGAAACGGAAGCCCATCAGCATGATGTAGCAAAAGAATGCCATCCTTTCTCTCCAGCTTTTCGATACGAACGCTCTTGGGTTCAATCCCCGCCTCTATTCGTTGGCTTTCCAGCTCCTCCAAAAGCGCTTCTTTGACCTCTGCCGTAAACTGCAGATCGCCCTCTGGAACCATTTCCATCGGATAGGTATAAATCGGTTTCTCCTTTGGAAAATTGGCAATCGTTGAAAATGACTCCCCAACTTCGAAGACAGCAAAACGCAATCCTTCTTTCTTCGCCTCAATCGCTGCCGCTATGCCGGAAACACCGCCTCCGACAATCGCAACATCTATGACAGGATCATCCTCCTCACCCGGAGAAAAGTCTTTCTCTTTTAAAATGGCTTGAATGGCCCGTGCTCCTGAATCGGCTGAGAATTTAAGTAGAGGTATTCCTGTTAAATCCCCCACTATTCTGACGCCATGGATACTACTTTGTCCATTCGGACCTATTTCAGGTAATTTTTCAACTGTTCCAGCCGGCCATTTAGTGTGAAGCCAGTGAACGTATCTTTGAAGTAAATGAATGCCGGGAATACTCAAAATAACTTATCGATCGGTGAAAGAAAGTCGCACAAATGTCTTAACGGCAAACAATTTCCCAATACCCTTACAGCAAACCTTTATGGAAATGGAGCCACTGCAGTGATATTGGTAAGGATTCACGGATTGTCGTAGATTTTATAATGGGAGTTAGGATAATTTTTAGGTTTTCACGCCAAGGCGCAAAGCCGCCAAGGTTTTTAATTTCTTTGCGCCTTAGGGTCTTGAGCGAAGCGGGCGTGAACTTTCTGAGGTTGTTGAATATTTTTGGAGAGAACCCACAGATATAAGGCATTTACCACGCTACCTCTTCAATAATTCCTTAGAATCCGTGAATCAGATTAAGCCTAGCCTCATCCCTTTCTCGCAGCAGACTTCACCAGATTTGGCCAGTTTTCGTCCGCCTTTTCAATGAGCTCATCCTGTTTTTTCAGCCATTTTTGGCGAATCTTCGCATTATAGTTCAAATACAGTTTTCCTTCCACAATTTCCCAGGCCTGCGGGTCGACTGGAGCCGTGTAGCCCTGGCTCACCGCCCAGGCGCAATAGCCTCCATATTGAGGCGCGTATTTTTCAGGAGCTTCCTTAAATAAATTCAAATGAGCCTGATTGGAAAAAAACCACTCCGCTTCCATCCATCTATAGCTATAATCCACTATGCCTTCAACCGCTTCTCCTTCCGTAAAATAAGCCACTACGTCATAACCCTTAATGGCAATTTCTGAATCCCCTGCATTAATCGGGGCTACTCCCTTCGCAAGAAGGCCATTTATAGGCGCACAGAGAAAAAGCAGAAAAAAGAAAAGATGAGAAAGATTTTTATTTTTTGAAAACGACATTTTGCATAAGGGGTTTCCACTAAAGACTTTTCAACCAAACGTTTTATTCCATTTTTTTTACCAGTATTTTCGTTCAATTGACACCATCACGCTACGATTCATCAGTTGACCAATTCTCCTAAAAGTTTATCTCAGTAAAACTATGAACTTTCTTAAGATCTCCCGTTTCACTGGCTTAGCACTTTTGACTCTCGTCTTCATCTCGACCACTTTAACCCATGCGGGAGTGGTTTACGAGATGGTCAATACCGATTACAACGATGGTGTCGCCGGCGAGACAACATCATCTCATATTGCGATTGATGGTAAAAAAATGAAAATGTCTTTCCCTGACAATGGCAGCGAAAAAGCCGGCGAGATGATTTATCACGGCGATAAAGGCCAAATGATGATGATCGACCATCAACGGCGACAATATTTCATTCTCGATCAAGCCACCATCGAGCAGATTAAAGCACAAATAGAACAAGCAATGGCCATGCTCGAGAGCGTGCCACCCGCCCAACGGGAAATGATGGAAAAAATGATGAAAGGCCGCATGCCTCAAATTGATACTTCGGAGAAAAAAGAAGTGGAAATTAAGAAAACAGGCGAACGGCAAACAATCAACGGATACAGCACTGGAAAATATGAAGCCCTGGAAGACGGCCGCAAAATTCGCGAACACTGGGTCGCCGATTGGTCGGAGATCGAAGACAGCGAAAAGGCTCTCGATGCCTTTAAAAGCATGTCTTCCTTTTTTAGTGAAATTATGGATACATTCTCCAGTGGCCCTATGGGCAGTATGGTGCAAAACAAATTTGATTCAAACTGGATGGGCCAACTTGAAAAATTCGATGGCTTTCCCGTCGTCACGAAAACATTTGATGCCAATGGAAAGCTCCAGAATGAATCCGCTTTAAAATCAGCCACCAAAACAGACCTCAATGAGTCTGATTTTCAGGCACCGAAAAACTATAAACAACAGAAAATGAATATGCGCTGAGCACCATTCAATTTCTGCTTACCCTTCTTGCAGCCCTTTGAAAAGTGAAATTGTCAGAGCATGCAGATCATACCGAAAAAGTTGTCGGAATAAGGGCAGAGGACATTCACAAATGGATTGACCGCTTTTTTGACCTTGAAGGATTTGATAACTTTTTACGCCACGGCAAAACAGACGGATTCGATCCCTATGGCCATCGCCAGTATCGCCATTGCATAGAAGCACTCGAAGATGCCTATAAGGAGTTTGAGGGCAAATACAGCAAAGAACAAATTAAGGGCGTTTTTGAAACACATTTGAAAGACGATTATGGCGGTTATATACCGGTGCAAAGCGATTTCGAAGACGGATACTTCAAAGAAAAATACCACGAAAACGACGATCAGGAAGCCATCGAACGTATCCTCAGCAAGACCGAGTTAAATGAGTATTTTGCCGACAAATTTTATGCCGCAAAAAAAAATCGCAGGAAATCCACCTTCAATGTGAAATTTTGGCTCGGATTGTTCTTTCCGACCATTGCCGCTATCTTGCTTTTTGTATCCTCTATTTTTGCCCTGATCTTACCCCAATTCAAGGACAACCTACTGGCGCAAAAACAACTCATGATCCGGGAATTAACCGCATCAGCTTCCAGTGTTATTCAACATTACATTAATGAAGTCGAAAGCGAAAAAATGAGTTTAGCGGAGGCGCAAAAACAAGCTGTTCGCGAAATCAGCGCACTGCGCTATGGCGATGAAAATAAAGATTATTTCTGGATCACTGATATGCATCCCCGGATGGTCATGCATCCTTATCGCAATGACTTGGTAGGGACAGACCTTTCTTCATACAAAGACGAAGAAGACAAAAGCGGTAAAAAATTGTTCGTCGAGTTCGTTCGACTCGTAAAAGAAACAAACGAAGGCTATCTCGAATACCATTGGCAATGGAAAGACGACCCAACACGCACAGCGCCCAAGCTATCCTATGTCCGAGGTATCCCCGAATGGCAGTGGATCGTTGGAACGGGTGTTTACATAAACGACGTCGACCTGGAGATCAAAAAGCTGACACGCAAAATATTGATAACCTTTGCTTTTATTACCTCCGGCTTGGTTATCCTTCTTTTGTATATTCTAAAGCAAAGTTTGCGAATCGAAAACAATCGTCGGAAAGCTGAAGCTGGATTGATAGAGGCAAAAGAGCGCTATCGCACACTTGTGGAAGCATCTAATGAAGGGTATGTTCTCGAACTTGAAGGTGAGCATGTATACTCAAACCTCACGTTTCAGCGGATGTTGGGCTGGAGCGAAGAAGAATCCCTTTCCAGAGAGATTTGGTCGTCAATTATTCCCGATTTAGCTGTTAACAAAATTGCCCGGTCGAATTTGCAGGATATATTTATCGGGAAAACCGTACGAAGTGAGTTCGAAGCGCGCGCTTGCAAACAGAATGGAGAGTTTCTTGATATTGTCATCAGAGTATCACGTATCTTCTTTTCGCAAAAGAATGGCCACGTCATTTCCTTGCGTCCAATTATAAGAAAAACAGCAAATATACCAGACTCTTTCCCGAACGTTTCCAAATCAAGCGACCATGGGAATTTTGCTGATCTGTTGCAGGAAATTCGGAAAAGTGAAAGTGAAGGGCATGTCATTCGCACCCTAAACAAACTTCCTGCCTATATTGGCCAGCAAATTGGTAGAGGAACTGAAGCAGAAATAATCCGGAACTGGATCGCCAAGGCGTACAATGAAACTGTTAGACGTTATATCGAGTTGGCTTTGCGCGATACAGGAGAACCGCCGACTCCCTTTGCCTTCTTATCCCTGGGCAGTGCCGCTCGACGTGAGATGACTTTGTTCTCCGATCAAGACAATGCCCTCATCTTCGAGGACGCAAATAGGGATATCATCGAAGACGACCGAAAATACTTCTTACAGTTAGCCAATCGTATATGCGACCGGCTTGATCAGGCAGGCTTTCCCTTTTGCCAAGGCGGTATTATGGCAGCCAATCCAAAGTGGTGCCTTTCCTTGAGCGAGTGGACAGAAAACGTGGCAGACAAATTCCGTAATGCCACCACGGAATCCTTGTTGGAGGTAAACATATTTCTGGATTTTTATCATCTCTACGGAGCATCCGATCTATCGGAAACGTTACAGAAAAAAATATTCGAATTATCAGCACATCACCCCGTCTTCTTTAGCTGCTATGCACGCAGTTATTTAGAGTACAAGTTGCCATTGAATCTATTCGGTCAGTTAAAAACAAAGCCCAAAGACGGTATTGAAAGACTAAATATTAAAGACTGTCTTGCTCCAATTGTTCTATTTGCCCGTATCTACGCACTTAAACATAAAATTGAAGCTCCCGCTACTATTGATCGTTTGCAAGCTCTATATGAAAGAGGTGTTATTCAGGAAAAAGCTTATCAGGAGCTGGCCAATATCTTTAGTTTTTTCTGGAGTCTCCGGTTTAAGAATCAATTACGAAAACACAGTGATTTAAGAAAGATCAATGACGACTTGAACCTGGATGAATTGACTGATCATGAACGGCAAAATTGCCGTAAAATGTTATCCTCCTTTTCTGCTTATCAAGCAAAAGTAAGCTACGATTTTCTCGGCATGGACCCCAGCTTGGTCGACTAGAATAAATCCCTTCCAGGCAAACACAAAAACCAAGCAGACACACCACGGTGACATTTGTATTCATTTAATAGTTACATAAAGATGATACAAATACTCTTTATTCTACCTCCCTCATCACTCGAGATCGCATACTTTTGTGCCACTCGATTTTGATACTCGGAAAACTTCACGATCCCTTGGTCATTGGAGGATTAGGCAGCGAATATTTATAATTAGAAAATCTTATGTTTTATTCAAATTGACATTAGATTTACTTTATAAAATACCCTATCTACCCCTCATTTGAAACAACCTCCAAGCCCTCCGGCATATGACTGATTCGAACGACAAGTCGTACGACATTAACTTCTTCAAACCAACCCCCGGAATAGTCCGCGATAGTAATAGAATAATAACTATGTTTATTATCATTTGGTTCGTGGGCGTATTCGGATTCCAGTTTTTGTTGATTGCGACCAACAAACCCACTCCTGAAGACACCCTAGTCACTTTCAATAAAGTATGGCCTCAGATCGAAAGCGGTGAAGCAACTCTGATCCAACAACAGGAATTTTCCAAAACCCTGCTCATGGTACTGGGAAAAAACATTGCCCTGTCGGAAACAGATAGGACTGTCCTAAAAGAATCGCTGAGCCTTACCGCAGCTAATTTAACACTAGGTCTTACGCTTGAACCCCAGACTGTGGCCAATGCCTTAAATCTAAAGGATACCGGCTTTGATAAACTCATGGTAGAGTTACTACCTCATTCACTTATACAGACAGAGTCAACGGCTCATAGTGCTGACCTCCCTGCCATCATGGCAAAATACTGTATACACCCACGTGGCCCGTTGACTGAATTCACCTTTCTTGGATTTCCCTTCCACTATTGGTACACGGCACAGTTCCTTTTAGCCCTCTTCGTTCTGCTTTGCCTGCTTTATGCCCTCAGAATTGAGCATCTCTATAAAAAATACGGCTTCGTCGAAGAACATGACTAAGAAGCAGGAGATTGTTGATCATTATTTACACAATTATTAAAGCTATGAAGAACTCTTTTTTACGCCTCATACTACCCTTTATTATCTGCCTGCTCGCCACTAGTGCATATGCCGAAGATGTCGCAGCCACCGCTACTCAACTCGAAGGCTCTTTTAAAATAATACCAGGAGTCATCCTAATCGTCATCCTGGTGACCTTCATTCTGGTTGGCCTACTCAACCGTGCCAAAGATACCCAATCTTATTGGGCTGCTGGCAGAAAGATCTCTCCCGTTGGTTCCGGCATGGCGATTGCCTCCAACTGGATGAGCGCCGCATCGTTTCTCGGGATGGCGGCCATCATGTATGGAGCCGGCTATCATGGATTATCCTATGTCGTTGGCTGGACCGGCGGCTATGTTCTCCTCATGGTGCTAATGGCTAGTCAGGTCCGACGCTATGGCAAATACACGGCCGCAGATTTTATCGGCGATCGGTATTATTCGAAGGGACTTCGAGGTATTGGCGCAATTTTGGCGATCCTTATTTCACTCTCTTATTGCGTAGGGCAGTTCGCTGGCATCGGCCTAATGTTCAAATGGATTCTGGGCATCGATTATGCCACTGCCGTTATCGTTGGGTCCTCTGTTGTCTTGTTGTATACCCTTATCTCCGGCATGATGGGAGTGACCAAGAACATGCAGATACAGTATGTGATTATCATTATATCCTTTATGGTTCCAATGTTTCTCATGTGCTATAAATATGGGTACGCATTTCTGCTCCCGCATATTGGCTACGGTCAAGCCGTTACGGATATTGTCAATGGATTGCCTGCCAAGGAAGGTTTAACCAATGCGATAGGAAACTCCATGGGTATTCTCCCCTCCCCGGAATTCGCCATGCCATTTGACCCTGCTACGGGGAAGAATGCCTTCCAATGGATGGCGATCTGCTTTGCCCTCATGGTCGGAACCGCAGGCCTCCCGCATGTCATTCAACGCTTCTACGTTGTGCCTCGCGCCCGTGACGCCCGCGCATCTGTCGTATGGGGCCTCTTCTTTATCTGCCTCTTATACTGGAGCGCACCGCTTTATTCCACCTTCGGAAAAATCCTTTCTGCCAATCCCGAAATCGGAGCGCTCAATAAAGATGCAATCGTCGTATACGCAGCGCAACTAGCTGCCCTTTACGCGCCCATCGTCGGCCTGCTGGCCGCAGGTGCAGTGTCCGCGGCTTTTTCAACCGTTTCCGGATTGCTCGTAGCAGGAGCCTCCGCTTTTTCGCACGATCTCTACTACAGGACCTTGAACCCAAATGCCTCTGAGAAAACCCAAATGCTCATGGCTCGCATAGGCACAGTCCTGATGGCTGTCATCGTCTGTTCCATTGCACTGCTCAAGCTGGCTTTAATCGCACAGCTTGTAGCGACTGCTTTTTCGCTCGCGGGCTGCACCATCTTCCCACTCTTTCTGCTTGGAATCTGGTGGAGCGGTTCCAATCGCGCAGGTGCCTGGGCAGGTGTCATCGTTGGTGGTGGCATTTCATTCATTGCTATCACCTACTTTGTCGCTTCGAAGCTAGGATTTGTCCTGCCTCTAAATGATTTTGTAACCCTCTACCTCAATCCGTGGTATTTCGCCTGGATCGGCGCTCCCTTGGCCATTTTAGCCAATATAATCGTATCCAAAATGACAGGATGCGATACTCCGATCGAAATCAAGAAGTTTCTCGCCACTCAGGTACACGGCGTGAAAACAGCAGATTGATCTAAACAAAACCCAGTAGATTTAACGATATCCTAAGCATATGAAAAACACAGCTAATTTGAATAAGATGGTTCTGGGCCTTATACTCGTTTGCATGCTTTTCTTTGCCCCCCTCCAAAGCATCCAAGCGGCTACGGATGAAGAAATCGCAGAATTGCGGGAAATGGTGCAAGCACTGGCCGGTGAAGTTGCTTCCTTAAAGCAGCAACTCGCTGAAAAAGAAGCTAAGCGAGATGTCACCCCTCCTCCCAGCCAGGAAAAAGATCCAACCGTCCGTCAACCTGTGGCCAAGCCATCCATTGCTGGAGTTTCTTCCAAATACGGCCTCAGCTTTTATGGATACTTCAAGTTAGATACCTTGTATGACTCCGGTTTAATGTCACATCAGGAAATTCCTTACTGGGTACGCCCCGAAACGCCGACCAATGGCGGCAGTTTCGATATGACAGCTAAGGAAACCCGATTGGGTATGAACTTTGCCGGGCCCACCGTATCAGGCGGAAAAATTACAGGAAAATTGGAAACGGATTTTTACGGAAACGTCAACACACCAACAAGTGTATCCGGCAATCATTCTTTTAGCCTGCGCTCACGACATGCTTACTTAAACTGGGACTTTGGTGACTGGTCGATCCTCGCAGGCAAAACCTGGGAGCCTTACATTATCGAAATTCCACAAACCTTAAACTTCGGTTATTACAATTTCATGGGTCAGTTGGGATTACGTAAAACGCAACTCCGCTTTTCCAAGAAAGCAAGCGATAACCTTGAACTAATTGGTGCAATTCTTGAGCCCGTCGGCGGTGTTCATGGAGCTGATATCGATGGTGATTTGCAGGATGATGCGGTGGATGCCGAATTCCCCGTTTTTTCCGGTAAGCTCTTGTATAAAATACCATCACTCACCGAAAAACCGGCAAATCTGGGCTTAGCTTTTGTCTATGGTCGCGAGAATATTGACCTCCCACCGGTTGGCAGTCCCAAAGAGTATGATGCCTGGGCCATCATTGGTGCATTTAGCATACCTCTGACAGACCGGGCAACTTGGAAAACCAGCTTCTACACCGGAAGCAACCTAGACGGATACTGGGGCAATATTGGCCAGGGCATTAATCTGGCCCTCCGCCGTGAAATTGATGGAGTCGGAGGATGGACTCAATTACAGCTTAAGGCGACTGAGGCTTTAAGCTTCAATATAGGTTACTCCATTGATAATCCCGATGATGAGGATCTTTCATTCGGAGGTCGTACTTTTAACGAAGCTTACCTAATTAATTATTACTACAGCTTCAATCCTTCCGTTTTATGGGGCATGGAATACCTAAGACAAGAAACTGGATACAAAGGCTCTGTTAAAGCACAAAATGATCATATCCAAAGTTCATTGATTTTCAAATTCTAATATTCTCATTAGGCATAATTTCAAGTAACGAATGCCGGTTCCGCGTTCATGCGGCGCCGGCATCTTTCTTCTCACCAATCGTCACCATTACTTTCCTGCACAATATCAAAGGACGAGGTGAATCTGCTTTGGCATAAGCAACGCAATCGGAACCCAACTTCCAAACAACCAAAAATGGATGTAGGCTGCTATGACTAAAGACCCATTTTTCGTTCGCCAGGTCATCGTTTTATCCTTTGGTTCGTATTACATATGCCTGAAACAACGCCCAAGTCCTATCTACCTGCCATCCCTCTGGATGAAAGCGAACACCGCATCGTTAAAATAGAGTCTGCTATTTTAAAAGAGAGCTTTCCCAGTCTCCTGGTTATCCGCATCCACACCAACACCGGTTTTATCGGCCATGGCGAAACCTATTATGCACCTCATGCCGTTTCCGCCATGCTGCACGACTGGATGGGACGAAGACTCCTAGGCAGTGATCCTCTCGCCATCGAGTCTCATTGGCGGTTTCTCTATGAACGCGCGGCTAACTTCGGGGTAAGAGGCACGGAACTCCGCGCCATCTCGGCCATTGACCTGGCTCTCTGGGATATCTTTGGCCAAGTCACCCAACAACCCATCTATCGACTACTGGGAGGCCCCGTTCGCAACTGCGTGCCCGTCTACAATAGCCTGGCCAATCCAAATTATGGCATCCGCCCAGATGGTTCTCAGGGATGGCCCGGTTATGGTGTTTTCGGCAAACCCGGTCCACTCGAAGATTCCTACAATTTCTTCAACAATCCTGAAGAACTGGCCCATGAACTTTTGGAGTCCGGCTATACTGCTTTCAAAACCTGGGCCTTCGACAAACCGGCTCATGAGCATGGGGGCATGCGTATCAGTCACGATGATATCGAACGCGCCCTCATTCCTTTGAGAAGAGTTCGGGAAGCCGTCGGCAATAAACTGGAAATCATGATCGACGGTCACGGCTTCTTCATGCTCCCTGCCGCCATACGCATTGCCGAAGCCCTGGAAGAAATCAAACCACTCTGGATTGAGGATATTATCAAAATGGATAGTATCGAGACCCTGGCTAATTTCCGCGAAAAAAGCCCGGTCCCCATCTCTGCCAGCGAAATGCTCTTATCCAGGGCTGACTTTGCCGATGTCCTGAATAAACGGGCCGCCGATTACATCATGGTCGACCCCACCTGGGCCGGAGGTATTTCAGAATGCATTCGCATCGCTCATATGGCTCAGGCCTACAATGTGCCCACCACAACCCACGACTGCAGCGGGCCTCTCACCCTGATGGCCGGCGTCCATATCAATGCAGCCGTCCCCGGATGTTGCTTCCAGGAAACCGCCAGAGCGCATATTAAAACGATTTACAAAGACCTGATCGATGATCAGCCACAGATCAGTAATGGACACATGGCATTGCCAACCAAACCTGGCCTAGGTGTAAAATTAAACCCCGATTTCTTTGATCCATCCCGAGAAGGTTATCGTTCTAGTGATGTGACTTAAGAAGAAACGAATACGCTTGGGATATCGTGTTCTATGGATGGTTGTACATTGCCATCCTCACCCATTTTTCAGACTGATAAATCGTACACAAAAAAAGCTGTCTAAAAAGACAGCCCCGCAAATATTCATTTTTTATAAATGAACCTGAGATTTTTCCTTCCACCCAATATCGCGCAAACAGCGCCCCGCGATTCAATTCCCGTCAGAGTATCTATCGTATTGGATAACGGTCAACTTTCTCGTCCCGAAAAGATTCCAGAAGAGCAACTCGCTACCCTTCCCGATGCAGACCGGTCAGCGGCCTTTGCCCTTCATGGCTGGTGCAATGGAAAAATCGCTTCCTTCCTGCAACTTAATCGTCAAAAGCTATCGACACTCCTCTCCCTATTATCCGGAGAATCCTCCTTCTATTGGGCAAATAATACTGAAGAATCCATTACCTGGATCGGCCCGGAATTGGACGGAGTCAGTGAATACCTGCTCGTCCAAAAACCTCAAGTATCGGAAACCAGCCGATTGGATATTCAGGAAAAACCTCCAGTCCAAAGTCGCCGAAAAAGTTATGCTGATCTTACGCCTGTTATCGTGGACGGTTCTGCAAAGTTTATCTCTATTACACTTCCATCGCGAGAAGACTCCGATTACTCCAAAATTCTGGACATCGTGAAACAAAACGACTTTCGCCTCGAGCCCTCGAATCGAAAATGGTGGTTACGAGATCGTCACAAAACACTCAATTTTCTCGGCCAATACTGGAGCACCTTTGAAAATGATTTTCAGGCGGAATTCACCGAAAATTTTCAACAAAACACCGCCCATATTAAACGAGCGGAAATTAACTGTTCTCTGAAAGAAGAAACCCATAGTTATGCATTCAATATCAACATCAGCGCTGGTAACTCTGAACTGCATTCCATCCAGAAAAACCTGGATTCAGGGCGAAATTACGTGGAAGATGATGAGGAAATTTACCTGATCGATCAGAAAAATCTTCAGCAAATTCAGACAGCTCAACAAGACCTCACCGGAGACCCAAATCAACCCCTTCTTTACAACAGCACCCATCACATCCCCTACTACCGTCTAGCCGAGACTGAGGAGATTATCGAGACTATCAGTCCAAATTTTGCGCCACCCAATTCCTGGAAAAAACGTAGCACTGCTCTTCGTGACTTGTCTAATCTGACAACTGCGACCATTCCGGCAGAACTCGACCAGCAACTTCGTCCGTATCAGAGAATTGGAACCGCTTGGCTCCAACATCTTTTCAATAATAACCTGGGCGGTATTTTAGCCGATGAAATGGGACTCGGCAAAACGGTTCAGGCACTCGCCCTTGTCCTTTCTCTCTCATCCAAAGAGGCAGAACAATCATCCCTTCCCACTCTCATCGTCTGCCCAGCCAGTTTATTGGAAAACTGGAAAAGAGAAGCACAACGCTTCGCGCCCAGTCTGAACAGCCTGATCCATCATGGCAGTAAGCGTGCCTCTAACCCGGATCAGTTAGACGACCACGACATCATTATTACCTCCTACGGAACACTGGTCCGGGATCAAACCCTCTTCATGTCTAAAGACCTTCTCTGCGTCATCGCCGATGAAGCGCAACATGCCAAAAATAGACGCACCCTGAATGCCAAGGCCCTTTGTTCTCTTAAGACCAAAGGCCGTTTTGTCCTCACCGGCACACCCGTGGAAAACAGCCTCGAGGACCTCCGTTCTCTCTTCAATTTCATCTTGCCCGGAGCCTGGCAGCCCATTCCGAGCAGCGCACGTGGCGAGGAACGCTTCTGGCATGAGAGCCGACTCAAGAAATTCGCCGCTCCTTACATTCTCCGTCGGACTAAAGATCAAGTCGCCACCGACCTACCACCCAAGATAGAGCAAATCATCTATACCCGGATGACCGAGCCGCAGGCCACCTTCTATCAACGCGTCCATCAACAAAGCGAAGCGGAAATTATGTCCCTGGAAAGTAAAGGAGCCAGCGAAGCCGCCATTCGCATGAAAACACTTGTTCAGCTTCTCCGACTTCGCCAAACCTGCTGCGATCCCCGTCTGATCGAAAAGACCCTCCCAGCATCCCATTCCGGCAAACTCGCCGCCTTCAATGAGCTCCTCTCCGAATCGATTGATGACGGGCACCGTATCCTTGTTTTTTCCCAGTTCGTTTCACTTCTCAGCCTTCTGCGTACAGAGCTCGAAGAACAAAAGGTCGACTACGCTTACATCGATGGAAAAACCAAACATCGGCAGGCGGAAGTGGATCGATTTAATAAGGATGTAAATATCCCTCTCTTCCTCATCTCGCTCAAAGCCGGAGGCACCGGCCTAAATCTCACTGGAGCCGACACGGTTGTCCATTTTGATCCCTGGTGGAATCCCGCCATCGAAGCCCAGGCTACCGATCGAGCTCACCGCATCGGACAAACCAAAATCGTCACCAGCTACAAACTCATCATGGCGGGCTCTATCGAAGAAAAAGTTCTCCAACTCCAGGAATCTAAACGCCATCTCCTCTCCGACGTTTTTGAAGAGACCGACGTCATCAACAGCAAAATCTCCCTCGAAGACCTGAGGAAACTGCTTAAATAAGTGCTTATTTCGGTAAAGTCAAAATTCTCTAGAAATTCCCATTGACGCCAACCTCTTCAAATCTATCGTCAACCACTTTCCCTAAGGCGAGATAGCTCAGTTGGTAGAGCAGAGGACTGAAAATCCTTGTGTCCCCGGTTCGATTCCGGGTCTCGCCACCACCTGAGGTATTGATTGATAAATAATCAAGCTGATAACGTCGAAGCATGAAATAGAGCGCTCGATGCTTTCAAATTTCTAGTCTTCATCCACAGCTTCTCTACTCAAGTCAGCTGTAGTTCACGGATTCTCTCAAAC
>JANQKU010000196.1 GCA_028280955.1 Opitutaceae bacterium | reverse complement strand
TTATTTCTATCTCGATTTCGTCGAATAACTTCGTGGGAGTTTTGGCCTACTTGGGTTGTTTATCCACCTGTAGTTCTCTACATTATGTGGTTGGGGATTCGTTACCGAAGTATCAGTTTACTTACGTTGGCAAACCCGGCTATCCCGGATGGAGGTTTTCTGGGTGAGTCCAAGTCAGCTATTTTGAATGGACTGGAGAATTCGAGTGATTTTGTGGCTACTTGGAAATTGATACCTCAAGGGGTGAAAAGAGAAGCTGCTTTCGAGATGCTGAAGGCGTTTATGGAGGAAAAGGGTTTGAACTATCCCATTGTTTTGAAACCCGATATTGGATACAGAGGCTTAGACGTAAGGATTGTTCAGAATGAAAAGGAAGCATATTCTTATATAGAAGCGATGGAGGGAAATATTATTCTCCAGGAATATATTGCCGGAGATGAATTCGGTATTTTCTATTGCCGTCGGCCGTCAGAGAAAAATGGATTCATCTTTTCAATGACAGAAAAAAGAATGCTTTATTTGACCGGCGATGGGCAGAGAACTTTAGAGCAATTGATTTTAGATGATCCTCGAGCCGTGTGCATGGCGCATTTTCACTTAAAAAAGCACTATACGCGTTTGGATACCGTTATTGGCGATGGGGAAACCTATCAATTAGTGGAGATAGGGACACACTGTAGAGGATCTGTTTTTCTAGATGGTTCGTGGGCAAAAACAGATGAGCTGGAGGCTCAGATAGACCGTATTGCAAAGTCATACACAGGGTTCTTTTTTGGTCGATTTGATATTCGAGTTCCCTCTCTAGAAGCTTTTAAACAAGGTAAGGGTTTCAAAATTGTTGAACTAAATGGGGTAACATCTGAAGCGACGCATATCTATGACCCGAAGAATTCAGTTTTTTACGCTCATAAAACATTATGTGCTCAATGGCGCTGGGCATTTGAGATTGCCGATGAGAATCGAAAATTGTTGAAGAAAAAGCCCATGGGAGTGGTTTCTCTGGCAAAACAAATCCTTTTTCCTAACCGGAATCTGAAGTGACCTTTACCCGAAACTAATTATTCTACTGTTGCGATAATGGGATTTTGTCATCAGTTTATCCAAAAATACACTGCGAATGGGTCTTCTTTCTCAACGTCAGGCAGCTTCTGATACATTTCCATCTACGGAACATTACAGAGTGCGATTAGCGGATAGTGAAGAAGCTGTGCGGTTGGCTCAAGAACTGCGCTATCGAATTTTTAACCTAGAACTTCAAGAGGGCTTGGTTGAATCTGCGGAGAATGAAATGGATGTGGATGAATTTGACCCTGTCTGCGACCATTTATTAGTTGAATGCCTTACGACAGGAGAGATTGTGGGAACTTATCGGATGCAAACGGGCATTTCTGCAGCTGAGAATATTGGCTACTACAGTGCGGGAGAATTTGATTTTTCAGTCTATGAACCCATTCGGGCAGAGCTTTTAGAGTTGGGAAGAGCCTGCATAGCGAAAGAACATCGAACTTTCTCTGTCATTGGCCTTTTATGGAAGGCAATATCTGTTTACGCAAAAGCCCGTGATGTTCGTTATTTGATCGGATGCAGTTCGTTAACTTCTCAAGATTCGGCAGCAGGATTGGCTTTGTTTCATAAGTTGAGTGAGAAGCATCTGGTGGAGGAAAGACTGAGAACAGAACCGGTTCCTGGGTACGCGTGTGATCCATTGGTTTTTCCAGTTGAATGTCCAAAAGTTCCACGGCTAATGGCTGCTTATCTTACTTTGGGAGCTAAGATTAGTGGTCCTCCTGCAATAGATAGAAACTTTGGAACCATCGATTTTCTAACGATACTGGACTTTAAAAAGCTTTCGCAAAGAGCTTTGTTGAAGTATTTATCGTAAATGAATCGTCTCTGGTCGTTTTTGAGAGGTGTTGGCCGCCTGATTGCGCTGTTGGCTTGTTTCGCTGGCTTAGCTTTGGACTATTTGTTTTTTCCATCAAATCGACTGTCTATAGCGACTCGCAGTCGGCTTTTGTCACGATGGTCGCGGCGAATGCTCAGAGTGATTAATGTCAAAGTTATAGCTGAAGGTTGTGTGGTGGAAAAGGGAATTTTGGCGGCTAATCATCTGAGTTATATCGACATATTGGTTCTTTTATCGGTTATGCCTCAAGTCTTTGTGGCTAAAAAGGAGGTTTTAAGCTGGCCGGTTTTGGGTTTGTTTGCTCGGTGGGGTGGAACCTTGTTTATCGATCGCAATCGCCGTTCAGATGTTGCGGCTCAAGGTGAGGCCATTGACCGAGTTGTGGCTGAGGGGGAGTCGGTGACCATTTTTTTGGAGGGCACCAGTTCTAATGGAGAAAAGGTTCTTCCTTTTCGACCTTCTTTGTTGGAGCCGGCTGTTCGAGGAGATTTACCCGTAATTCCCACAGCATTACATTATTCTTATTTGGACGGGCAGACGGTTTCCGATATCTGCTATTACGGTGAGTCTACTTTGGTTCCTCATCTTTGGGGAGTCCTAAAGTTGGATTGTGCCTATTCACTGGTTTCTTTCGGTCAGCCAGTAAGAGGGAGGGAGGATAGGAAATTATTTGCCAAAGAATTGCATGGTCTTGTTTCCGAAATGAAACGGAAGCTGGAAATGACCGAGGTAAATTCGATCAAAGCTTGATGGGCTTCTTTTTAATGGAGCGGCCTGAAACAGGTTCAATTTTATAGGGGACACAAATCACATACCTTCCTTAACGAAGGTGACCGCTTCATCGTCCTCTTTTATTCTGACTTTTTTCTCAGTCCCAGAATCTTTCCCGATAAAATCGATAGCGGCAGATGCCATGACCGGTAAATACTCACGGAGATTGTCATCGGTATCCTCATTGGTAACATGGACGCTCCATAATTGTTCTGCTTTGGTGTCCACTGCTTCATCATCCGGCGTTTTTGTAGCTGTGATTTTGAGATATTTTTCGTGGATTGTTTCCACTATGGTTCTTTGAGTAGGGATCGTTCTGGTTCTTCCCGGAATTTGGATGATCTGCGTTCTAGGGCCCTGAGGTGTCTGAACCTGGATGACACGCATAGAAGGTGGGTCGTTTATCACCCGAACGTCCTGGACGACTGATGTACGTTCGTAAGGCTCTTCCATCCCATAATCAAGTTCGATGATCATATCTGCTGAATCTACATTTGGAGCTTCATAGAGGCCTTTTCCTGAGAGAGCCGTTTTAACCCATTCCTCAGTTTCTTGATAGCGTAGGTCAGATTCGTCGATATCGGGGTTTGTATTTACAATGATATAGGATTGGGGATTTGTTTCCGTTGTTTCGGGATTGCTGATGGCATCAACTTTTAATGTGTACGTTGTTGTGCAGGCCGAAAGGGCCAGTAGAAGCGTTGTTGGG
>JANQKU010000191.1 GCA_028280955.1 Opitutaceae bacterium | reverse complement strand
GTCATGGAAGTCCTCTGGAGGCTTGAATCTGCTTCCATGCAAGAGATGGAAGAGGCCCTACCAAAGAGGAAACAAGTTGGTGAAATGACTAGAAGTGCGTTGCAACGGGAAAAAAGGCCCCATGATTCTCTTCGTTTTCCGTAGTCTCAGAATGAAAAATTTTTACTTTTATTGATAACGACATAAATCTCATGAAAAAGAAATCATCTGACAAACTCAGCCCTCTGGAACTGGAAATTATGCAGGTTCTCTGGAAGCTTGAAACGGCTTCGATTCGAGAAGTGCAGGAGGCTCTGCCGAAAAGGAGGAGGGTTGAGTACACAACTGTTCAGACGATTGTTTATCGACTGGAGAAGAAAAATGCGGTCAAACGAACCAAGAAGATTGGCAATGCTCATATTTTTGAGCCGACGGTTACGCGTAAGAGTGCTATTGGTTCTTTAGTGGACGATTTCCTTTCTCTCTTTGGGGGATCTGCCGAGCCGTTAATGGCCCATATGGTTGAATCTGGAAAACTGAAACTGGAGGATCTCAAGGCTCTGGAAGAAGCCATCAAAAAATCGAAAAAAGAAGAGGAGGGGAAATGAGTGAATTTTTTCAATTTATGATTACTCATTTATGGGAATCATCTCTTTTCGGTATTGTCTGTTGTGGGTTGATCTTTGCTTTGGGGAAATCATGGAGTTTCAGTCGGCACTTGTTGGCTTGGTCTGCCATCGTAAAATTTTTGATACCTCTCTCTGTGTTTTCTTGGAGCTTTGATTTGGCAAAAGATGTAGTCGTTGAGGGGACTACTGAAGATGTTGCTGGAGTTGGCGCAAATATGGTGAACTCTTATATCGGAAATGTTTCCGAAGCGCTTCGGATTGAAGCATGGTTGAATTTCGAAGCTGTTGAAGAGACTCAAAGTGCCGTGTTCTTTTCGGAGTTTGTTGTTCTTTGGGTATGGGTTATGGGTTTTTTTGTCATCACTTATTTTTGGATACGTCAGTATAGGAGAATTAATACCTCTATTATTGAGAGATGCGAAGAAGTCGGTTCGGATTGGCAAGGACTAGCTGAGAGTATTTGGGAAAAGCCGCAGAATTCCATGCCGCGTATCTTGATTGCCGCCGATAAAAGTCTAGTAGCAGGTGTATTCGGAATACGGCGACATGTGGTTATTATTCCGACATCTTTTTCCTTAGCGTTGAATGAAGAGGAACGCATGGCCTTTCTGCTGCACGAATTTCAACATATCTACAAACGTGACAATCTTTGGCTCTTCGCCCAAAAGTTTATTCGCAATCTATTCTGGATTCATCCACTGGTATGGTGGCTGGATCGTCAGATAAGTGCCGAACGCGAAATCATGCGAGACGAGGAGGTAATTCGCAAAACAAACAATGTAACCTCATATCTAAATTGTCTTATGAAAGTATCAAATATTAAACTACCCCGCAACTATGTGACCAGTGTGGGAATAAAAGGATCTCCTTTCGCGCGCCGGGTAAAATCAATTGGAAGAATCAAAGTTTCTCGTTTCACGGACTGGCTCTCTGCGGCTGGCAGTATTACTGCTATCCTTGTTTTAACCTTCTTCCTATCGACAACGCTATCGATCTCCAGTCTGCAAGCGGCTGAAGAGCGTAATGAACCTTCTATGAGTGAAAAGTCGATCGAAGACTGGAAAGCCGAAATCAATGAGTTGTCGGCAAATCTGGTGAGATTGAGAGAGAAGGGAGATGATCTTGCGAGAGAACTCCGTGAGAAAGAAAAGGCTGGTGAAACTTTATCGGAACCTGAACTCGAGGAATTTGAAGAGATCAAAAAACAGGTGTTGGAAATTCGAGACAGATTAGTCGTTAAATCCAATAATGCAGCTGAAGTGGGTGGGAAAATACGTGAGATAGAAGAGTCCCTTGAAAAGAATGAATTTGCGAACGAAGACGAACGTAAGAAGGTGCTTCAGCGTTTGGAAAAGATAAAAGATGGGGAAAGAATATATGAGCCGAAGGTTTCAGAGAACGAAAAGTTTGTTTTTAAGGAGGTCCTTGGATTAGTTCAGACAGATGAAGTCGCTGCTTTGGAATTGCTTAAGGAGACTATCGACGAAGACTCTTCAGCTCCGATTTACTACTTGAGTGGGGTTCTTTATCTCAAAGTTGGAGATAAGGAAATGGCGATTGAGTCTTTAAGGGTTGCACTCGACAAATTTCCAAACTTCCGAAGAGCAGCACTAATACTTGGAAAAATTCAGGCGAATGCAGAGCGTTTTTCCGATGCAAAGGTGAATTTGTTAAAGGCGCTTTCGCTCGGTGCGGAAGACGGATTGATTTATGGGTTGCTTGGTCTATGCTATTTGAAGACTGATGATATAGTCACGGCGGAACACTATTATCGTATCGCTCTGGATAAAAATCCGGAAAATGAAGATTGGTGGAGAGGTTTTGCTCATAGTCTCATTGAACAGGGTAAGAGTACTGAATTGTAGTCGAAATTAAATTGTAGGGAGTAAGGGAAATATCAACCCGAAGAGACTGAAGTCTTTTGCAACTCAACCTGGCAGCCCGGATATAGAGTATCCGGGCTGTTTTTATTTTTGGAAAAAGACTAAAATGAAACGTTCAGGAATTTCTGATCATACGCCGAGATCGGAAAGAATACCTTTCAGTTCGTTTTCCGGTTCTTCATGTTCCTGTTCGATGGCGAGGTTAAGAGCTTTTTGTAAAGCTGAAATGGCTGCTTCTTTTGAGCCTAGGTGGAGCTGTGCTTTGCCGAGGAGAATATAAGCCATCATCCAATCAGATTTTTTTGCGATGCATTGTTCAAGGTGCGGAATGCAGCCGGAAAAATCCTCTTCATTGAAAAGAGCCTGGGCGAGGCTGAAGCGGAACAGTTCATTGTCCGGGTTTTTCGAAACGAGTTTCTGAAAACGGGAAGAGCGCATGGGTTTGGTGAATACAGAACAGTTATATAATCAGATCAATCGTTGGAAGCCACTGTGGCAGATATCTCCTTTAAGAGACGATTCCACAGTCTTGTTTTGAATATGTTCGGCGAGTTCGGCGAAACAGCGATCAATGGCGCTGGCGAAACGTTCGATCACGTCCTCTGTATGTGCGAGGGTCACATAGATCATCGGAGTGGCCAGGAATCCTTTTTCCAGCATACACTGGGTATAAAGCGTTCGCAGAGCCTGAGCGTTATCGGTATTAAAGGAAAAGTAGACGGTACAGTTGTAACCACTTGTGGTAATGCCAAGACTATGCTTGGCGGCAGCCGTTTCGATGGCGTTTTTGATGAGCTGGCCACGCCGGTCGATTTCACGGACGGCATTAATTTCTTCCATTTTTTTCAGTGTCGCTAGAGCCGCAGTCGGACCGACGGCTTCGGTCCAGTAAGAACTGCTGATAAAACTGTGATGAGCTCCGACCATCGCACTTTCGGTTCCGATAACGGCGGCAATGGGAAAACCGTTGCCGAGAGTTTTACCAAATACAGCCATGTCCGGATTGACGCCGAATTTTAAATGAGAGCCACCGAATGCAAGCCGCCAGCCAATGGTGATCTCATCGAAGATTAGAATGATCCCTTTTTCAGTGGTTCGTTTTCGGACATGCTCGAGAAAACCGGGCTTGGGATCGGCTGTCCGACAAGGTTCCATCATGATCGCAGCCATGTCATCCCCATGAGCATCAACCATTGCATCAAACTCTTCGCGATTGTTGTAGTTGAAGGTCAAGGTGGTGCCTGAAAGTTCTCGTGGCACACCTGTGGGATTGAGCCCTGCTAAGAGATGACCATCCAGCGAATCATCTTTTCCCAGATTGGCTGCTAGATACCAGTCACTCCAGCCATGGTATCCACAAATGGCGACTTTGGATCGGTTGGTTGTGGCACGTGCAATGCGAATGGCAACAGCCGCTACTTCACCGCCAGCCCGGGTGAAGCGCGCGCATTCTGCCCATGGGTGTAATTGGCAAAGCTTATCGGCCAGTTCCAATTCTTCATAAGGATTGAGTGAGCTAATCGATCCCATTTGAATGCGTCGCATGACAGCTTTTGTGACGTCAGGATCGTTAAATCCGAGCATGGCGGTTCCCACACCATTGATGGAAAAATCATAATAATGCCGTCGATCCAGATCCCAGACACTGCAACCACGGACCTCACTGAAATAGGGTGGCCATTGCCCGGGCGCCATCATTTCAGGTCTCTTGCTGAGAAGGTGTCCTCCGGCAGGAATGCGATTTTTTCCGTGCTGATAACGTGTCTGTCCTGTGTTTTCTGTCGTTACGTCGATGGCGAGCAGACGTTGCGCAGTGTTGTAAAAAACATCTTCGAGGTCTGCTTCGTTCAGATAGCATTGATCGCAGGCATCGAGAAAGGCTCGGATATTTTCCAGGCCGACGGGAGATGTTTGGATTTCATATGCCGTTGCATGAGTATCCATGCGTTCCGGATTGATCCAGGAAAAAGCGTTCCCAATGGATACGGCTTTGCCGCGTTGGTCAGAAACCGGAAAGTCACTGGCCCACATGAGGCGTTTGGGACCGAAGGTTTTTAAGATGGCTGCGATAGGTTTTGCTTCACAGATAGCGGAGGTATCGAAATATAAGTTATGCAGGTGGGCGTAATCCTGTATGGCGAGGGCTGTCGTTTCGCCGTTAAAGCCTCGCGCAGCATGAGCGAGAACCAGCTTCATATTAGGATACTTTTCACATTTTTCGATGATTTCACGTTTATTATCCGAATCGGCCATAGCTCGCTCCCGGACCATGTGGAGCATGATAACGAGTCCGCGTTCGTCGGCAATTTCCCATGCCCATTCCGGCACATAGGCATCAATGGGCGCTTCAAAGGTTGGTTCAACAGTCGCCATGATGTGATACGGTTTGAAGCCGACGAATTGAGGGCACTCTGCAAGGCTCTTTTTTGCCTCTTTTGCGTCCATTTTGGGCCCGATAAGCATCAGGCCGCGGGAATTTGGATCCTTCTTCAATTCGAGAGATATTTCATCATTGAGGAGTTTGCTTTCGACGCGTTTTTGAGGATAGGGAAATAACAACCCTCCTTTGAGGCGACCTTTGCCGACTTGCCGTTCGACGTATTCCCTCCATTCCTGAATGCCGCAGACATCAGGTCCACTTTTTACTAATTCTCCTTTATCAACGAGAGAATCTTTGCGGTAGAGATGGGCATGTGCGTCAAAAACTTTATCCGGTATACGAGCCTGGAGTTCTTCTGCCAGTTGTTGGTCGTAATCGTTCCATGTCCAATGAGGAATCATATTAATAGTACCTAATTGATGTTAGAGAAGTGTTCGTTTTTTGAACTACGGTTAAAGATGGGGGATTACTGTTTGAATCGATGGTTAGTCGGTGGATTCGATAAAGAGAGCAATGGCTGTAATGTTGTCTTGGCCGCCTGCCTCTAGGCAATGTTCAAGGATTTTTTGAAGAGATCCATCTGGATTCATACTCGAAGTGATTTCGGCTGCCAGAGTTGTCGGTTCGACGAAATCTGAAACGCCATCGGTGCAGATGAGAAAACGATCACCTTTTAAAAGAGTGAAACTGTCTATCTGAGGGGCGGGGATGTCTCTCATTCCCAAATATCGTGTCAGTGCATAGCGGTAACCACCAGCGGCATCGACGGGGACGCCTCTGGAATACGCTTCAAATTCAACATTATGGGCGGCTGTTAGTTTTTCGGGATTTCCATTACGAAAGCGATAAATGGTTGAATCTCCAAGGTGGATGAGATGCGCTTTTTTCCCATCAAGAGTGAGCATGGAAAAGGTGGTTCCAATTCTACCAGAGGCATTCTTTTTGATGCCGGCTGTCGTCACATCCTGATTGAGCCGAGTAATCAATTCTACCTTGGGAGGGAGATTGTCTGAACGATCTTCATCAAGGAGTGTCTTAAGAGAATCCATAGCTCTCTGACTGGCGATTTCTCCATGAAGCATTCCACCGATACCATCTGCCACGGCGAAAACATGCCGATCTGTATCTAGGAGATAGGCGTCTTCATTTTTTGCCCGAACATGTCCTCGTTCAGAGATGCCGTGTGCTTGGTACTTCATGGAATTCAAAATGGAAAACGTTTAATCAAAGGGTTCAAAGTGAATCTCTCTATTTTTAAGAGTGAGTTGTTCAAAATGGTTTTTGGGCAGGCTTTCCAGGAATTGTCGACCATAAGATTTAAAGAGGATTCTGGAATCAAGAATCGTAATGAGTCCTCTGTCTTCTTTATTTCGAATGAGACGGCCGATACCTTGCCGGAATTTGATGAGAGCTTCGGGAAGATTAAGGTCTGTAAAAGGATTACCTCCGTTGTTTCGGATCCATTCGCTCTTAGCTTCCGTAATGGGGTGAGTTGGCACGTCGAAGGGGAGTCGAGTCAGGATAACTTGAGAAAGAGCCGGGCCTGGAACGTCAACGCCCGTCCAGAAACTGTCTGTACCAAAGAGGATGCCATTTCTCGATTCTCTGAATCGTACAGTCATCTCAGTGCGGTTAAAATCACGGCCTTGAACGAAGAAAGGTCTGTTTTCTTTGAGATAAACGGATTCCAGCTCATTGGCGACTTTATTCATATCCGAGTAACTGGTAAAGAGAACCAGTGATCCACCACTTACCTGCAGACTGCAGAAGCGAATATAATTGATCAGGGTGTCAATGGCGAGTCTAGCATCACGGGGTGAAGGTTGAGGCATGTCTGAAGCGACGTAGATCCGCATGTTTCGATTGTAATCGAAGGGAGAGTCAACGATATGAGCTTCTTCCTCTTCAGCTCCCACTTTATACTGAAAGGGTTCTATTTGTGAAGCCACTGCCAGAGTCGCACTGGTCAGGATCGCGGAGGTCTGGCGACGGAAAATTGTTTCACGTAGATTTGGCGCGACGTCAATGGGGGCGGTTCGTAAATTGACGATTTGTCCTTTGCGTCCGCTTCGTTCGAGCCAGTGAACATGCTCTTCTTCTGCCAAGTTAACAAAGCGGCGGATGTCGTTGTAGTAGGCGTTGATTGTACCTTTGTGTTCCTGGACGTCATCACGAATCCAACCGTCATCGAGTTGATTGGCGATTTTTGCGAGGGAATTGACAACTGCTTTGAGTGGGGCGTTGAGAGTCGGCTCTGTCCAGCCTTCTTCCCGTAATCGTATGATCGGTTGTTTTTGGAGCAAACGCTCCCGAATGAATCCAAAAAACTGTTCGGAAGCCTCGATGGCATCTTTAATGCGCAGTCGGTCGTAGTCGTTGCCTAGGCGTTTGAGCAGTCCGGTCTTTCGCTTGGGGTTGAAGATCATTTTCAATTGCCGATCCAGCCCATATGAACTGATGCGAAGGCCGAAGTGCTGAGTTGCGACTTCGGGCATGGTATGAGCCTCATCGATAACGGCAAAATCGTTGGGCAGAAGGATTCCCTGAGAACCCGCGAGAAATCCTCCGGCATTGATCAGAGCAAAGAGAAGACTGTGGTTTACCACGATGATTTGGGCAGCACGCATCTGCGCCCGGGCTTTTTGATAGTGGCAGTCGTTTGGGCTACAATGTTTACGATTACAGCCAGAGCCATCTGCATTGACCCAATCCCAGACTTCCCCCATGGGTGGAGGATTTAATTCCTGCAGAAGCCCGGTATTGGTTTGATAAGACCAATCCAGAACACGCTGGAGATCATTCTGTTGTTCTGAGGGGAAAAGATCTGTCTTGCTGGCGATAGCTTTGGCCAAACGACCGGGGCAGAGGTAATTCCCTTTTCCGACTAAAACCGTCGATTTGAATTCGGCGTATGGTTTGAGTTCATCAACTTGGGAGAAGAGTTGGCGACAGAGCTTCAGATCCTTTTGTTGGATTTGTTCCTGCAGGGAAATCGTATGGGTTGAAACAACGCAGGGGCGTTTTTCCTCAATGGCCTTGATGATTGCCGGGATGAGATAGGCTAGGCTCTTGCCGACACCGGTTCCCGCTTCGAAGAGCAGGGGAGTATTTTGGCTGAAAGCCTGGGCTGTAGCCAGGGCCATTTCTTCCTGTTCGGGGCGATGTTCAAGGCCGAGGGTGGATGTCATCCATCCGTCCTCAGCGAAAATACGTTTGGTTAGAGATGTTAGATCGGTGAGAGAGGGAATACTGCCGAAGTCTTCGTTTAAGCCGATCACGATTGGTTTTAGTCTATACTCTTTAGTGAAGTGTTATTTTTGTATGAGAAGGAAGTATCTTCTGGGAGAAATTCAGCAAACTCATTTTAATTTTCTTTATGGAGAGGAGAATTCCTTATCAATTTAAGACATGAAACGCTGTTTCGATAGTTACCCATGCCAGTGACTATATGAAGACCTACTTACTGATGTAGTAACAGATTTTGCTGATTGGTGCTGGTTCGATTTGCATTTTATCAGAAAGTCCACAATAGGAAGAAAAATTGTAGATAATCTAGAGGTTTGTCTTGATCTTATTATAAGAATACCTTTTTTTATCTACACAAGGTATTATTTTTTATTTAGACAGATAAGTGCATTCATTGATGAAATCTTTTTCCTTCTTTGTGGCGTTAGTAATCATGCTGCCCGCCTTTTTAACTGCGCAAAACACTTACGTGCCCGACGACAACTTCGAGCAGGCACTTATAGATAAAGGTTACGACACTGGTCCGCTGGACGATTATGTGCTTACGGCGAATATTAGCGGAATTTTACATCTTGATGTAGGAAGTCACAACATTGCCGACCTCACTGGAATTCAAGATTTTGTTGCGTTAACATCTTTAAATTGTGACTACAATCAACTTACGGGTCTTGATGTAAGTGCGAATACCGCGTTAATATCTTTAGTTTGTGGGAATAATCAACTCACTGCTCTTGATGTGAGCGCCAATACCGCTTTAGAAGCTTTAGATTGTGGGGGCGGTGCTAACGAAATTACATCCCTTGATGTGAGTTCTAATACTAAGTTGAGATCTCTAGATTGCTCCAGCAATCAACTCACTGTCCTTGATGTGAGTGCCAATCCTGCGTTAGAATTTTTAAATTGTGACCTCAACCAACTCACTGTCCTTGATGTGAGTTTTAATATTAAGTTGAGATCTTTAATTTGTTCGTTCAACCAACTCACAATTCTTGATGTGAGTGCCAATCCTGATTTAGAATATTTAGATTGTTGGTACAACGAACTTACGGTTCTTGATGTGGGTGGCAGTATCAGGTTGATGCATTTATATTGCTCCGGCAACCAACTCACTGCCCTTGATGTGAGTTCTAATACTAAGTTGAGATCTTTAGATTGTGGGAACAACCAACTCACTACCCTTGATGTGAGTGCCAATCCTGATTTAGGATCTTTAGAGTGTGATAGCAACCAACTCACAATTCTTGATGTGAGTGCCAATACTACGTTACAAAGTTTAAATTGTAGGAAAAACGAACTTACGGTTCTTGATGTGAGTGCTAACATTTTGTTATGGTCTTTAGATTGCTCTTTTAACGAACTCACGTCTCTCAATATCCAAAATGGCAACAACAGCAATTTGGGCTTCTTTGATGCCACCAATAACCTCAATCTAATCTGTATAAAGGTAGACGATATCAATTTTGCTGAAGAACATCCCGGTTGGGATAAAGACCCTACGGCAAGCTTTTCGATGGATTGTCGCATCTCAAATCCAATTATCAGTCCGAATGGTGGTCAATTTTTGGATACAGTTGAGGTAGTGCTTTCGACAGAGACTGAAGATGGAAGGATCTACTACACTTTGGATGGATCGGATCCTGATACTAATTCGTTGTTATATACAGAACCTATAGCATTAACAGAGACGACTCTGCTCAAAGCAAAAGCGTTTAAGGAAGGTTATGTTTCTAGTGAGGTCTCGTCAATGTTCTTTGAAATTGTTTCTTTGGAAGAGCCGACAATTATTTCTTCAGGAGGAGATGATTTAGACATATCGTTTCAAACTGATTCTACCTGGGTTGCCTCTACTACTGATGTCTGGATATCGATAGGGGTGAGCAGTGGTTCTTCGGGGACACATTTACTCGAATTGGAGATTGTTCCCAGTGATCTAGCGGTTAGTCGTTCTGGAACGGTAATCATTAGATCTGATGAAGGAGATGTTTTGTTTTCATTAACAATTACGCAGTCAGCAGCAGAGGGAGATTACGCAGTGCCTCTGGCGATGTCGGCTAGAACAGCCGTTGGAAGTGGAGCGAACATAGTGATCCCTGGGATGGTTTTTAAGGGTCCGAATAAAACAAAGCTTGTCGTTCGTGGGGTGGGACCATCATTGGCTGATCTTGGAGTGAGCGGTGTTTTGAATGATCCTGAAATCGTGATCTACTCAGGAGCGACACCGATTGCTAGCAATAATGATTGGCAGCAAGCTCCTGAGGATCTAGCGGCGTATTTTAAAGAAGTCGGTCTTTTAGCTCTGGAGGATGGAACAAAAGATGCGGCTGCCTATCTTGAGCTCGACCCGGGAGCGTATACCATGCACTTAAGAGGCGTTAACGGAGGAGAAGGCATTGGCTTAGCCGAAGTTTATGTGGTCGATCCGGCTATTTCCGGTTCTGGGTTGGTTGGGCTGTCTACCAGAGCAGAGGTTGGAGAAGGAGATCGGGTGCTTATTCCCGGTTTTGTGATTGCAGGCAATCAATCCAGAAGAGTTTTGGTAAGGGGGGTTGGGCCCGGTTTAGCAGGAAGTAATGTACCTGGGTTTTTACCGGATCCTCAGATAGCAGTTTATGAAAAGCAGACACTGATTGATTTTAATGAAGACTGGGAAGATGAGGAACCAGAGATCCTCAGTGCTGCTTTTGCCGAAGTGGGATTGTTGGCTTTTGCGGAAGGTTCCAAAGATGCGGCTATTCTTCTGACGTTACCTCCGGGTGTTTATACGGCTCATATTCGTAGTTCGGATGGCACTTTGGGTGTCGGGCTGCTTGAAATGTACTTTTTAGATTGAATCACTTAAAGGTAGAAATAGTCGACGATGTCGTGGTTTTTAAGATTAATATGATACAAAGGCTCTTTTTAAAACAGCTGATATTTTTAGCACTCTTTTTTGGTTTTTGCGGAGGACAAGGAAGTACCCTGGAAGCTGCTGCGGGTACTTTGATGGGAGTGGGGTGGAATGGTTATGGTCAACTGGGCGATGGAACGTTTGTTAACAAGTCGACACCGATAGAGATTGATACGAATGTTATGGTTGTTTCTGCAGGAGGTGGCCACAGTCTTTACGTAAAAACAGATGGTGCCTTGATGGGAATGGGGAGGAATGAGTATGGAGAATTGGGTGATGAAATGTTTGTTAACAAGTCGATACCAGTAGCAATTGATATAGACATTACAGCTATTTCGACGGGAAGTTACCACAGTCTTTACGTAAAAGCAGATGGGACCCTGATGGGAATGGGGTATAATATGTATGGTCAATTAGGTGATGGCACAACCATCAACAAGTCGACACCGATAGCCATTGATACGGATGTGGTCGCTATCTCGGCTGGAAGTTACCACAGCCTTTACCTTAAATCAGATGGGACCCTGATGGGAATGGGGTGGAATGGTTATGGTCAACTAGGTGATGGAACGATGACTGACAGGCTGGCACCTATTGTAATTGATATAGATGTGGTCGCTATTTCGGCTGGGAGTTACCATAGTCTTTACCTTAAATCAGATGGGACCCTGATGGGAATGGGACGTAATAGGGATGGTCAACTAGGTGATGGAACGACGACTGACAGGCTGGCACCTATTGTAATTGATACGGATATTACAGCTATTTCGACGGGAAATTACCATGGTCTTTACCTTAAATCAGATGGGATTCTGATGGGAATGGGACGCAATAGGTATGGAGAACTGGGCAATGGAACTCAGATCCGCCAATCGATACCTATTGTAATTGATACAGATGTGATGGCTGTTTCTGCAGGAGGTTACTATAGTCTTTATGTAAAAACAGATGGCATCTTGATGGGGATGGGGCAAAATTTGTATGGTCAATTGGGTGATGGAACATGGACGGAACGGTTGATACCAATAGCGATTGATACAGATGTGATGACTGTTTCTGCCGGAGGTGCTCACAGTCTTTACGTAAAAACGGATGGAACTCTGCTGGGGATGGGGCGTAGTAATAATGGAGAACTGGGGGATGGGGCAATTGTGCCCAGGTTGACACCCATCGAGATTGATGCGGATGTTGTTGCTGTTTCAGTAGGAACTAGTGATAGCCTTTATCTGAAAGCTGACGGTACCCTGAAAGGGATGGGGTATAATTTGTATGGAGAATTAGGCATTGGAACACAAAATAGCCAGTCAACACCCATCGAGATTGATACAGATGTCATGGCTGTTTCGGCGGGAGGTGGCCACAGCCTTTATGTAAAATCTGACGGTACCCTGATGAGTATGGGGTATAATGCTACAGGTCAACTAGGCGACGGAACGAAAACCAATCAGTCAACACCCATCGAGATTGATACAGATGTCATGGCCGTCTCGGCGGGAGGTGGCTACAGTCTTTACGTAAAAACGGATGGAACCCTGCTGGGGATGGGGCGTAGTAACTTTCGTCAACTGGGTAAAGCAATAGCTAATGTATTGACGCCCATAGTGATTGATACGGATGTCGTTGCCGTTTCGGCGGGAGATGAACACAGTCTTTATCTGAAGACTGACAGGACGCTGATGGGGATGGGGCATAATTTGCGTGGCCAACTAGGCAACGGAATGACGTCTCATGGAGTCTCCCCCATAGTGATTGATACAGATGTCGTTGCCGTTTCGGCGGGAAAGGATCACAGCCTTTACGTAAAATCTGATGGAACTCTGATGGGGATGGGGCGTAATTTGCGTGGCGGGTTGGGTGACGGAACGACTACCAGTAGATTAACACCCATAGTAATTGATACAGATGTCGTTGCCGTTTCGGCAGGACGTCTCTACAGCCTTTACGTAAAATCTGATGGAATTTTAATGGGAATGGGAGCTAATGGTTCTGGTCAACTGGGCGACGGAACGGCTATCGACAGATTGACTCCCATAATGGTTGATACGGATGTCGTTATGGTCGCAACAGGAGTTACTGAATCCACTCTGTATCTTAAGAATGATTCTGAGGTAGTGGCGATGTCGGTTCGTTCGGATGTGGGAAGTGGTGCAAAGATACTCATTCCCGGAATGATCTTTAAAGGACCGGACAAGACGAAACTGGTGGTTAGAGGAGTTGGTCCTGGGTTAGCCGATTATAATATAAGTGGAGTATTAAATAATCCTGAAATTGTGATTTATTCAGGATCAACACCGATCGTTAGTAATGATGACTGGGAAGCGGCTCCTGAAGATTTGGCAGCGTATTTCCAGCAGGTAGGTCTTCCAGCATTGGCAGGTGGAAGCAAGGATGCGGCTGCTTATCTGGAGTTGGATCCGGGGGCGTATACGATGCATTTAAAGGGAGTCAATGATGGGACAGGTATTGGCTTAGCTGAAGTCTATGTGGTTGATGCAGGTTCTTCCGATTCAGGTTTGGTTGCGTTGTCTGCCAGAGCTGAAGTAGGAGTTGGGGCACGGGTGGTTATTCCGGGTTTTGTTATTATGGGAAGTGGTTCTCAAAGGGTATTGATCCGTGGGGTAGGCCCCGGACTGGTTGCTCAGAACGTTTCTGGTTTTTTACCGGATCCACAGATAGCGGTTTACTCCAGTCAGACACTGATCGATGAGAATGAAGATTGGGGTGATGATGATCCGGATACACTGAGTGCTGCTTTTGCGGAAGCAGGTTTGCCGGCTTTTACTGTCGGTTCGAAAGATGCGGCAATTCTGTTAACATTGCCTCCAGGGACTTATACGGCACATATTCGCAGTTCGGATGGCACTTTAGGAGTAGGATTACTAGAAATGTATTTTCTGGATTAAATAAACGATTGAAAAGTAGAACGTACAATTGTTCTTAGTTTATCGAATCCTTTTGGAAAAGGGTAACCGTCTTTTGTGTAATCTGTGTCTTTTTTTGGAAAGAAACAGAATTCTTAGGTCAAAATATTGCGTGGAGATGTATCAGTTGCTTTGTTAAGAGCGCAAAACCATTGTAGTCTGAGCGAAGCGAAAATAGAAATATACTTTCATTTTCTTTATTGGTCTATCTAGTGGTTCATGTCATATAAAATCTTTAGTAATTCTAAAATGGCAGTGAATCATAAATCATCGTCACCTGAAAAAAATTGGGCAAATAGCCTGGCGGCTTTTTTAAATCGTGAAGCTGAGGTTGAGGCTGTGCGTTTGGACCCGGGGCATGGCAAGTTGGGCATCGCCACCTTCGGTAAGGAAGTCGATTTGGCGCCTTTAGGTGAAAAATTAAGTGCAGTCATAGAGCTTCATCAACTGGATATTCCGAGAAAAGAGAAAGAAGTTGTTTCATCAATAGGTGAATTGCCAGAGGGTTTTTCCATTATTCGGGAAGGAGAAGGCGTTGTTTTTCGAAGAGGGACTTGTGAAACAGCACCCATCCTATGGCGATGGAGGGAATTTGGCTGGCCCGAGGGAGATGATTTGGCAGAGGCCAGTGAACGGGAATGGAAAATTTTGGCTTTGTCGGCCGGGCTTTGTGGAGCAGCTCTGGTGAGCGCTTTTTCCTTAAGTCATTTCATGCCTTTGCTGGATTGGGTGCCTTTCCTCTTGTATATGATTGCCATGGTAGCAGGAGGTTGGGATGCCGCAGTCGATTCATTTAAAAAAATAAAGGTGGGGGAAGTGGATATTCACTTCCTGATGTTGGCTGTTGCAGTGGGCGCCAGTTTAGTGGGCGCTTATGGGGAGGGCGCTTTGCTCCTATTTTTGTTTTCGACATCAAGTGCGTTGGAGGCATTTGCGCTTCACCGTACCCACCGAGAAATTACTGGTTTGCTCAAAGCGGCTCCGAAACATGCGACACGTATTCGAAATGATGGCACACATGAACAGGTTGCCGTCGAAATGATTTCTCCCGGAGAATGCCTTTTGGTCAGGCCGGGTGAGATGTTCCCGGTGGATGGGGTGGTGCTGAAGGGGCGTTCGGCGGCAGATGAATCGACTCTTTCCGGAGAATCGACTCCAGTCGAAAAGGATGTGGGAGAAGAAGTTTCCAGTGGGACGATCAACTTATGGGGAGCGATCGAATTAAAGGTTCTCCGGCATGCCTCGCAGAGTACTTTGCAAAAGATCATTTTGCTTATCCGAAAAGCGCAGAAGCTCAAAGCGCCGAGTCAGAGATTTACAGACAGATTTGGTGTCGGTTACACGTATTCTGTTCTTGGGCTTTGCCTGAGCATGTTTTTTGTCTGGTGGCTGGGGTTCGATGTGGCTCCTTTTACTGCAGAAGGAGAGGGTTATTCCGCTTTTTATCGAACGATGACTTTGCTGGTGGTGATGAGTCCCTGTGCCTTGGTTTTATCGATTCCGTCAGCTATTTTGGCGGCAATTGCCTGGGGGGCACGCAATGGTATCTTATTCCGTGGTGGCGCTGCGATCGAAAAACTGGCAGAGGTATCTGTTGTCGCATTGGATAAGACGGGCACCTTAACGACGGGGGAGTTAGTCGTGACGGATGTGGAGAGTTTTCCCCATGGGAGAGAACAAGAGATTCTAGAGATTGCCTGCGCTCTAGAAAAACATTCTCAGCATCCGATTGCAGGTGCGATTACGCAATATGGGCGAAAGAAGGGAATTGAGACAGCGGAAGTAGAAGAATTTCAGTCTCTGACGGGCAAGGGTTTGCGTGGGAAGTACCGCGAGGCATCCACTTTGTTGGGAAGGCGTGAATTGATGGAAGAAGGGCCATTGAAAGATTGGATAAAAACAGTTCCGCAAACGGGCGCTGAAATGACGGAGGTCTGGGTGTTGTACGATGATTTGATTGGCCGTATTTTACTGCGAGATGAAGTGCGAAGAGAGTCAAAAAATGTTCTGATGCGTCTAAAGGAGATGGGGATCCGAGCTGTTATGTTGACGGGTGATCGCAGCCATACGGCAAAAGCAGTTGGACAGGAGTTAGGTCTAGATGAAGTTCGAGCCGGGTTATTACCCGAGCAGAAGGTCGAAGCAATTCGTGAACTGGGGCAGAATGAAACAAAAGTCGCAATGGTGGGTGATGGAGTGAATGATGCTCCCAGTCTGGCGGCTGCTTATGTTTCCGTGGCGATGGGAGCTCGGGGCAGTGATGCTGCTTTAGAACAGAGCGAGATCGTTTTGGTAAACGATAAGATCGATAATTTCCTCAAGGCCTTCAGCCTGAGCCAACGGTCTCGTCGAATCATTAAACAGAATCTTTTTATTTCTCTTGGAACGGTGGTTGTGATGGCGTTAGCCGCAGCGTCTGTTCAGGTGCCTCTTTCTTTAGGTGTGTTTGCGCATGAGGGGAGTACGGTTGTGGTTTGTTTGAACAGTTTGCGATTGCTTTTGAAACGAAGTTAAAGGATGAGAGAAGGGAGTTTTTTTCGAAGTGAAATGCCCCTTTTAAAATGACAACTCGAGTTATCCACCAAACTGATTTATTTCATCCTCACGAGGATCCTGATGATCACTGGGACTTAGCGTGTATGTATGCGCTGGCCTTGGCTGGTGATATCAATCTTGAGAGCATTTTGATCGACTGTCCACCAGTGGATCATCCCGGTCAACCGGATGCGATGGGGATTGCTCAGATGAATTATATAACCGGCTTGAATATTCCTTTTACGGTGGGCTCTTCTGTTCCAGTTACTTCAAGGCAGGATAAACAACCTGACCTTGCAGGATCTGATGAAAATGGAGTGAGAATGCTGTTGGAGACTCTAGAGAAGTCTCCCGATCCTATTTTTATTAATATCGTGGGGTCGGCTCGCGATGTGGCGATTGCGGGTAATCGGGCACCGGAATTATTCAAGGAAAAGTGTGCCGGTATTTATTTGAATGCGGGGACGGGAACACCGCACCTTGATGAGGAAATGGAGATTGAATACAATGTGAGGCTCAATCCGGCTGCGTATGGCGCTATCTTTGATATCCCTTGCCCTATTTTTTGGATGCCTTGTTTTGAGGCGCTTGGTTCTGCTGTGGATGGACCTTCGGATCTTGATTCTTGGGAAGTTGGCGGAGAATACGGAACATGGTATAAATTTTTACAAAAAGATATTTTAGATCATTTGAGTGATCGGATGCAGAAGTTTTTCGCTTTCATGCTGGGTAGAGTGGAAAGCGTGAATTGGCTGAAATACCTGAATGATGAGAAGGATGAGGACATTCTGACCAAACGTGGGAATGACTTCCGGCATATGTATTGTACCGCAGGCTTTTTTCATGTGGCTGGAAAAGCGGTAACCCCGGATGGTGAGATCATTGATTTGGAAAATGCAGGCGATAAGAGTGTTTTCACTTTTGATCCCATTGAGGTTCAGTGTGATGATTTAGGTCTCACTCGGTGGAAATCGGGTAGTGGATCTTCTAATCGTTTCCTCTTTCATGTCCGGGATGTTGAAAAGTACGCTGCAGCGATGACCAAGGCCATGAGAACGTTGGTAAAGACGTTGTCTTAATTTTAAAAACAGAACTATTTTTCTGAAAATGACGGCTCGAGTTATTCACCAAACTGATTTATTCCATCCTCACGAAGATCCGGATGACCATTGGGATCTGGCTTGCGTGTATGCGCTCGCTTTAGCTGGCGATATCAACCTGGAAAGTATTCTGATCGATTGTCCGCCGGTGGATCACGCTGGGCAGCCGGATGCCATGGGTATCGCCCAGATGAATTACATCACGGGATTGAATGTGCCCTTTGCGGTGGGATCTTCTATCCCAACGATCTCAAGACAGGATAAACTGTCCGACCTCAAAGGATCGGATGAAAATGGGGTGAGAATGCTTTTGGATACTCTGGCGAAATCCCCTGATAAGGTATTTATCAACATCGTGGGTTCTGCTCGAGATGTGGCGATTGCCGGAAATCGGGCACCAGAGTTGTTCAGGGAAAAATGTGCTGGCATTTATCTCAATGCAGGGACGGGAACTCATTTGCCAGAGCATGACAGAGATCGAGAATATAATGTGATGCTCAATCCGGTCGCCTATGCTGCTATTTTTGACATTCCTTGTCCTTTGTATTGGATGCCTTGTTGGGGTAGCCGTGGCCCGAGAGGAAATGTTTATGAGTACGGAACATGGTATCAATTCCAACAGAAAGATATTTTGGAGCACCTCAGTGATCGGATGCAGAAGTTTTTTGCTTTTATGTTGGGTAGGGTGGAAAGCGTGAGTTGGTTGAAGTACCTGAACGATCCAAAGGATGAAGCAGTTCTGACTAAGTTTGGAGAAGAGTTTCGCTATATGTGGTGCACAGCAGGGTTTTTGCATGTGGCCGGGAAAGCGGTTACTTCGGACGGAGAAATTATTAAATTAGAGGAAGTAGAGGGCAAAAGCGTTTTCACCTTTGATCCCATTGAGATTGAATGTGATGATTTGGGACTGACTAAATGGACACCAGGGGATGGAGCTTCTAACCGTTACATCTATCATGTTCGGGATAGGGAGAATTACATTATGGCCATGACCAAAGCCATGAAAACAGTGCTAAAAACTCTGCCTTGATTCTTTAACAAAGAACTGCCTTTTCGAAAAAATGACGGCTCGAATCATTCATCAAACGGATTTATTTCATCCTCATTGTGATCCGGATGATCACTGGGACTTAGCGTGTGTTTATGCGCTGGCGATGGCTGGTGATTTCAAACTGGAAAGCATTTTGATCGATTATCCTCCGGAGGATGAACCGCGACAGCCGGATGCTTTGGGCATAGCTCAGATGAATTACATCACTGGTTTGTCTGTGCCTTTTGCGGTGGGTTCTTCCGTGAAAACAACCTCTCGAACCGATACGCAGCCTGATCTGAAGGGATCGGATGAGAATGGAGTGAAGATGCTTTTGGAGGTTTTGGCGAACTCACCTGATCCTGTTTACATCAATATCGTGGGTTCAGCGCGAGATGTAGCGATTGCTGGATGTCGTGCGCCTGAGCTTTTTAAAGAAAAGTGTGCGGGCGTTTACCTTAACGCGGGAAGTGGGATTAACCCGACGGACGATGAGACAAAAGTTGAATATAATGTAGGCCTCAATCCGTCAGCCTATGGGGCCATCTTTGATCTGCCTTGTCCGATTTTCTGGATGCCCTGTTGGGGAGCAAATATCCAATATGGAACGTTCTACCGGTTTTTACAGAAGGATATTTTAGAGCATCTCAGTGCTCAAATGCAGAAATATTTTGCGTTCATGTTTGGCCGGGTGGAAAGTGTGAACTGGCTGCAGTATTTGCAGAATGCAAAAGATGAGAAAGTGCTGGCCGAATATGGGGAAAAGGAAAAAAGTATGTGGTGCACCGGTGGTTTCTTACATGTGGCTGGAAAAACGGTGACAGCGGAGGGAGAAATCGTCGATCTAGAGAGTGCAGGAGATAAGAGCATTTTCTGTTTTGAGCCGATCAAAGTCCAATGTGATGATCAGGGGATTACTCGTTGGGAACCTGGTGATTCCTCTTCCAATCGTTTTATCTTTCATATTCGGGATGCGGAAAACTATAGTACAGCAATGCCAAAGGCGATGAGAGCGCTGTTGAAGACGCTTCCGTAAATTTTGTCATATTGTATCCATTACAGGATAACGGCTTGTATCCTTAAGCAGATGAACCTATTTCGTCCTTATGGTGCTCATGACGATCATTTGAGCTTGGCTTGCTTTTTATGCACTTGCTATAGATGGTAGCGTCTATCTGGACAATGTTTTGATCGATTATCTTCTGAGATGTTTACGTATATAATATATTATGGCAGGAGGTACCTTTGAAAAGCACCCCAATCAATATGGCGGAGGCCATTATCGATCCTTTTTGGGATCCGCAGTTAAGCGGTTTTGAACATTGGCAGGTCGAACCCGGGGTAAAACACGGTTTGCGGGTGTCCCAAAATTGGTGTTGGGTGGCTTTCGAATGGGCTCGCAATCCGATGAATGGATTGGCTCTGCGTATGTCACGCGAGTTCAACCTCTCGTGTGAGGGATATGATCATGTGATCGTTTCCGTTATGGCGCCGAGAGGCTCAATTGTTTCCATAACGGCGACGACAGACAAGGGCTTATTACGGTTTGAAGCACCGCCTGCACCCGAGCTAAAAAAGGAACTTGCCCTGCCCTTGAATGGTGCACTCTGGCTCGAGGCTCTTTCACTGAAAATCGAAAGCCATGCAGATGGTATTCAGGCGGGCTGGTTCAATTGGATTGGTCTACAGAACGCAGAATTGCTTCCCCGCTATCTAAACGGGTGGCAGCGCTTTGATGAATCTTGGGATCCATACCTCAAACCCATAAGCTATGAGCCCCGGTTTGAGCCCACCTACGGTTTTTTGATCGGTGGCGAACAGCTGGAACAGTTGAGAATTGACCACGCTGCTTATATACATGGGCACGGTGGCTCGCGTTTTGTCTCTGGAGGAGAGGAGGCGCGAACTTTTATACCCGAGGAAATGGTGCGTGCGTTCGGTAACTTGAGGACAGATACGCGCTACTGTCGTGAAAGGGACCACGGCAACTGGCTGTGGCCACAGGGGTCAAAGGCTTCCATTGCAGGTTTATTGCTCAAAGATAAGGATCTTTTGCGTCTTGGAGCGCGTTTTGCTATGGCGATGGCAATGTGTGGGCGTTGGGACGATGGTATGATTTGTCATTTTCCTGGCAGCAACTTTGAGCACCGATGTTTTGTCCAGTCCCTTTATGTTCATGAAACAGCCCTGATTCTTGATCTGGCCGGAGAGATGTTTACCGACGTTGGTCGTGAATACATACTGCGCCGTATTAGCGAAGAAGGTTTAGGGACGATTAATTTTAACACATGGAAACATGAATACATCTTTTTTAACAATCAACTGGCTTGGTTTTCTCCGGGGCGCATTCTTGGCTATGCAGTTGCGGAGCGTTCGCTGCAACCAAGTGGTGGTGCGGCCAAGAGAGTAGGGCGCTACACGGAGTTGGCCTATGGGGATCTTGTTGAGAGCCTTGAGGCAAACGTCTTGCCGGATGGTGGTTATGTGGAAGGGCCTTCCTACTTCCGTTGTGTGGGAGGCTTTGGGGGACTTGCGCTCTTTTATTATGCAAAAGCACGAGGTGTTAATCTTCAGGATATCATCCCTCCCGCGTTCAAACGAACAGCTGATTTTGCCCAAGCTATTGTATCCACAGATGATGATACGGATGTGGTTCCTATTTGCGATGGCGGAGCATATGCTGATCAGGAGATGCTAGCTGTTTTGTCCATTGCCCTGCCGGATAGTTATTGGGTCAACATGTTTTGGAAATCAATCGAGCGTGGAGACATCCTGTCTGACAGGCGTGATGCTTCCTATTTTTTTGAACCTCTACTGGCGTGGCAGCTCAAGGCGGAAATCCCAGAGCGGCGGATCGAGCTTAAGCCTTTTGTTTTTCTCTCTGATATGGGTATCATGGCCTCGCATCGCGAGATCGATGGTGAAGTGCTCAAGCTTTTTATTATGGGGAACAAGGCTGGTGCTGGCCACACTCATGAAGATAAGGGTAGTTTTGTCCTCGAGTTCGGGGGTGAAACGTTTGCGATGGATCCGGGGACGTGTGACTATTCCAGTCCGTTGTCCTCAATTTTGCAGCACTGTGAACGGCACAATATGCTTATTCCCACCGGAACGCTGGAACGACCCCATCCGGAAAGCCCTTTAATGGCAGATGTTAAGCCAGTTGGAAGTGGAGATGAGATGTTTTTTCAAGCGGTCATTGATGCCACTCCTGGTTGGTCCGGTTATTATGAGAGTTGGGTGAGAAGCTGGGAATCGCCGAGTCCTGATCGACTGAGAATCAAGGACGAGTATCAACTGACAAGCGGAGATGGGGTAGTGTTTTATTGGAATACGCAGCGTAAGGTAGAAGTTCAGTCACATAAGATATTCCTTCGAGGCCAGAAGGCGGTTGTAATCTTGCATCTACCAGATGGGACGACTGCTCAGGTTGACGAATTGCCGTTGGCCAATGGTGCTACGCAGCGACGTATTGCTATCGGAAAAAAAGGCACAGAGGGGCGTTTGATCATAGAAGTTGAATTATGTCTTTCCCAGTCATTGAGTGATTAAACGCCTGTTGTGATTGAGATCAGATGTCAGGGTTGATTCTTTCTAAACAGAACGAGGGAATACGGGAAAATGTGACAGTAGGGGGACTTTTTTAGGATCTGACGTTTGCAACGTACTGCCGGTAATAGTGGTCCACATCCCGTAAGAGGACTTCTTTTAGGCTTGTTTTGGATTGGGCTACGATTTGTTCGAAAAGCGCCAGGGTGTATTTTTCTAAATACTGTTTCGCCAGTGGGGCAAAGCTGAGATGCCACTTCTCGGGTGCCACCCCCCCTCTGTCCTGATCATAGGGGCGAAAGAAGCCTTCTGATTCTCCGTTAGCGATGATTTGATCTAGCCAGGAATGAAATTTGCCAAATATACCGTTGGGAGCTACTTCAGCTGGGGTGAGTTGGATGGCGTAACCTTCTGCTGGGATTGCATTGGCGTCGTAGATATCGATATCGGTGCCCCAATGATGACGCGATGCCCCGGGGATGGCAGACCATTTCAAGATAGCGCTAACGATTTCTTTAGGACTGAGGGTAGAGATATCAAGCGGGGTATTGTTGCTATCGAGAAGAGGACGTTTCCCATTTGCTTTGCCATTCCAGATTGAGAGTTGAGCTTCATAGCTCCGAAAACCACTGATCACCTGGAGATCAAATCCTGCTTCCTTTGCCTTTAACTGCAGCTTTTTTAAAGGAGTTTCTACCTGAGAATGCAGCGCTTTCTGAAAATGAGAGCTTTGGATAATGTGGGAATCCGTCTTTCCGGTTAGATGGTCTGTCATATTGCGCAGTTAGTAAAAAATATTTTGTATCATCATTATTTTGACTTGTCAGGACTCTTCTGATTGATGGTCTGCCCGTAATATTTTTTCAGAGACATAAAAATGAACTATAAGGTAGGCATCGTCGGTGCAACTGGAGCGGTTGGTCAAGAATTGATCTCGCTTTTAGTTAATCGTGGATTTCCGGTTTCGGAGATTCGGTTATTTGCGTCCAGCCGTTCCGCAGGGAAAACTGTGGAAGTGGCCGGGAGTAGTTACGTGGTCGAAGAAACTAAACCGGAAGTCTTTGAGGGTTTGGATTTTGCCATCTTTAGTGCGAGCTCAGGTATTTCCCGTGAATTAGGTCCTGAAGCAGCCAAGAGAGGCTGTGTCGTGATCGACAATAGTTCTGCTTTTCGGATGGATGAGGATACGCCGCTGATTATTCCGGAGATCAATCCGGATGCAGCCGCCGTGCACAAGGGGATTATTGCCAATCCGAATTGTTCAACGGCAGTGGCCTTGATGGGGCTTGCTCCTTTGCACAATGAATTCGGACTGAAGCGTTTCTTTGCGTCTACCTATCAGGCTGTTTCCGGCAGCGGGATGGGTGGCATTCGCGAACTGCAGGAGCAGGTTGAAGATTACGTGGAGGGAAAGACTGATTTCAAGACGGATACTTATCCTCATCAGATTGTATTTAATTTGCTCCCTCATGTAGATGTGTTTCTAGATTCTGGATACACGAAAGAGGAAATGAAGATGCAGAATGAAGGTCGTAAGATTCTGGGCATTCCAAAACTGAAGGTTTCCTGCACTTGTGTGCGTGTCCCCGTTTTTCGGGCACATTCTGTTTCGATTCAAGCTGAATTTGAGCGTCCTTTGTCGATTGAGCGGGCGAGGGAAGTCATTTCCGCTTTCCCGGGAGCAGAGTTATGTGATGAACCGTCTGCCAATCAGTATCCGATGCCGATTGATTATTCAGGCAAGGAAGCATGCG
>JANQKU010000161.1 GCA_028280955.1 Opitutaceae bacterium | reverse complement strand
AGGAGCCTCAGGTGAGTTGGCTCCGGCTGGGCAATACAGTGGTGAGATTACGTTGGCAGACCGACATGGACGAGAATTAGGCTATGCGGCTCTTTCAACTTTGGAAGGGATGGGGCCGTCCAGTTCGACGCTGCGTTATATTGAAAAGCTGGAGTCAGGAGCCCCATTGGCGATTTGGAAACGTTTTCAGAAAGAGATGTCGGTAACCCTGAAAGCGAGTTGTGTGGCAATAGAACTTGGGTTGAAAGACTTGCTCAAAAAGGATGAAATAGAACGGTTGTTAAAAACAGCTACTGATGGATTTGAAAGAGAACGACTGCGGAGAAAAGCAGGTGTTTGCAGTAATTTTTCGAATCCAGATGAAACGGTTGAAAAATTCTGGGTTTGGCAATTGGGAGATTCTTTTTTGGTAGCCCATCCTTTCGAAGCTTACTCCCATTTACAACTGGCTTTACGCCAAGCATTTCCAAATGAAGCCATTGCAGTAGGCAATCTTTCTAATGGAGGGCTTGGTTATCTACCGACGGTAGAGTGCTATGATCGTGATCTTTACTCTGTATGGCAGACGCCTTTTGCCAGGGGTGGGTTGGAAAAATTAATCGAAGCTGAAGAAGCTACTGTTCGGAAGCTGATTGCTGAAATCAAAAGATAATTTATGAAGAATAATAAAATGAAACTAGGTGTGGTAGGTGCAGCGGGAAGAGGTTCCTCATTTGCTCGCTGTGTTAAGGAGGTCGATTTTTTCGAACTGCACGCTGTCTGCGACATTTCTGAAGAAGGGTTGAAGAAAGCTGTTGAAGATTGTGGAGCAAAAGAAGGCTACTTATCTTATGATGAGATGTTGGAAAAATCTGGGATAGAAGCTGTTGTTGTAGGGACACCGATGCATCTCCATGCCGAAATGGCTATCAAGGGACTAAAGAAAAACATCCATGTTTTTTCTGAAGTGACTGCTGCTATTTCTATGGATCAATGTCATGAGTTGGTAGCTGCTGCGAATGAGTCCAAGGCTTTCTATATGATGGGGGAGAACTATACGTTTATGAAGCCGAATATGATGGTGAGAGGCTTGGTAGATAAGGGGCTTTTGGGAGAGACTTATTATGCGGAGGGAGAGTACTTACATAATTGTACATATCTTCTAGAGAAAACACCGTGGAGACGAAAATGGCAGTATGGTATGAATGGAGTAACTTACTGTACCCATAGTCTGGGGCCAACTTTGCAATGGTTTCCGGATGATCGAGTTGTTTCAGTCTCCTGTGTTGGAACGGGGCACCATCATTTCGATAAAGAAGGGAAACCGTTCGAGCAGGAAGATTCGACGATGATGATGTGTCGCTTGCGGAGTGGAGGATTGATTCGGATTCGACAGGATTTTCTTTCAGACAGGCCGCATGCGATGACTAATTATACGTTGCAAGGAACTGACGGATGTTATGAATCAGCCCGGGCTTCGACAGAAGAGCCTCGTGTCTGGTTAAGGTCCCGGAATGAAGAACCGAAGGAATGGGAGAACCTTTTTGACTTAGGAAAAGAGCACACTCCTGAGGTGTGGAAGGATGAGGAATTGCTTCAGCAGGTCGGTCATGGCGGAGGGGATCTGCTGCAGTTGTTTCACTTCCGGGATGCTATTTCAGGACAGGGCACTTGTGATCTTGGTATTCATCAGGCGATGGATTTGACTTTGGCGGGATTGATTTCTCAGGAATCGATTAAGCAGGATGGCGCTTGGCTGAAAGTTCCGGACTCCAGAGATTGGTAGGTAGTTCGGAAACGTTTTCCGTATACTCTTATTCTACCTCGGCTTCATCAACAGGGGATGAGATAGCTTCCTCAGGTGTTTCGAGAGTCTCTGCGTTTGGTGCATTCGCTTCGATTTGATTTAGCTTTTCTTCCAATTCTTTTAAGTCGGAGAAAAGTCGGTCTTCCATTTCTTTTCGTTCTGAGCTGCTTACAATACTTAATGTCGAAACATCCTGGACAACTTTCACGGGAAGAGAAAGTAGACGGGAAAAAAGACCTTCGTCTTTGAGTGAACTGATATAGAGAGCGGACATTTCCTGAGAAAGGCGAAGCGAATCTCGAGCAACGCTGTTTGTAGCCAGCAGGTTGTTGTTGAGCTGTTGTTTGGCTTCGATTTCTTCGCTGAGAACGGCTGCGATTTGCTGAGAGATTTGATCTGTATACGTTTGTATATCGGAGCGGGTGAGTGCACCGGTTTCTGAAATTTCATCCAGGATAGGACCGATCCTTTCCGTTACTTTGGAGGCTACTTGATCATAATTATTGAGTGGTTCGCTGGCCGCCAGAGTTGGCGTGTCGAGTTTTGCCAGTATAGCCGATGCGAGCGCATCCACTTTTTCTTCCTCCAGTTCAAGGCCTTCAGTTCCTGCAAGAAATGGTTCCCTGTTTCGTTGGATAGCAGAATCTCTCTGAGTTTTGTTGATAGCTTCAACCCCATCAAGAACTTGCTCTGCAAAAGCCTGAAAGTCGGTTGCGTATTGTTGTTGGAGTGTGCGAAGTTCGATTTCTTGCCGTTCGCTCAATTGGCGATGCATGCGTTCTTTTAACCAGAAGGCGATGCCTACGAAAACAAGTGCTGTGACTACCGCGCTGATAATCGCTGTCCGGGCCGGGCTTAGGGGTAGACCATTCATTAAGTGGCTAATCTATAAAAGTATTTTTAAAATGTTAAGAATCAAATTTGTGATTGGAAAAGTCTGTTTTTCTGAAAATCAGAAATATTTCTCTTTTTTGAAAAGAGAAAACTGAAAAAAAACCCGGCTTTTTCAAAAAGCCGGGTTTTCGTTTAGAATATAAAAAGATAGAACTGAAAATTTATTCAGCCTTTTTGGGCATTAGCTCTAAAACTTTTTTATAAAGGGCTTCAGCTTCCGTATAATCCGTCTGGATTTTGGAGGTCACATTGGCCAGATCTGTTCCCTGATAATCTTTTAGAGAGGCGACCATGTTGGAAAGTTCAGGAAGGAGGGCTTTCAGCTCATTATAACTTTGTGTTAATTGAGGCGAAAGTGCGCCAGCAGCTTGTTCCATGAGTGGCTCTAATTCTTTAAAGTTTCCAGATAAAGCGGATACCTTTCCAGTGTACTCTGAAAGTAGAGACGATGCTTTTTCAGCAAGGTCGCTGGTAAGAGCATTGGTTTGTTCAGTGGCAGCAGCGGTAGCAGCACCCATTAATCCTGTAGAAGCTTTTGTGGTTTCCTCTGTGACAGTTTCTTCCGTTACGGCTTCCTCGATTTGTTCGGCAGCTGCTCCGGTCTCTTCGATTGCTTCTTCACTCTTTTCAGCAACAGTTTCTTCGGTTTCTTCCACTAATGCTTCAGCTTCAGTAGCGACTTCTTTAACACTTTCTTTCAAGCCACTGATAAGGCTATTGCCAGTGTCTTCCGTTTTTTCGGCAGTTTGTTCCGCCTGTTCAGTGATGGTTGCTTCATCAGATTTTTCGTTACACCCAGCGAAAAGGGCTGTTACGGAAATCGATAGAAGTAAGAGTAATACGTTTTTCATAAGTTAGAATAACAGGGTTCTGATACGAAGCCTATTTCGTTAGGCTTTCAGCTGCCTTTTCGGCTTCTTTAGCTGCATCTTCGGATTGTTCAGCGGCTTCTTTGGCAGCGTCTTCTAGACTGCTAGATTTCTCACCACAACCGACAAAAAAAGCTGCAATGAAAATCGAAAGGAGAATTGAGAGGTATGATTTTTTCATAATATGATAATGTTTCAGTCTAACTCTAGGCTTTTTTATGTAAGATACCAGAGTAAAGATTACAGGGGAAATGGCGTTAATGGAGCTTCTTCCTGGATGATTCGGGCATTTTTGAGTCTTATTTTAGAGGTATTCTATAAGAAATATTTCTTTTCTGTAAGCATTGTATTAATTTTCTTAAGAAAGAGCCTCGTCCAGTGCTTTAATGATGGACTGGGCAGGTTCGGTTCCAATTGAAAGTCGAATAAGGTCGGGATCAAGTCCTTCTTCGATCAGTTTTGCGCGACTTTCAGGGGCAGAGATAAGGTTGTAATGGGCTAGATACATGAATGGACAGAGAATGGAAGTTTTCATTCCAAAACTGGGTCCTTTGGCGAGAGAGACTCTATCGTAAAAATCGGAAAGGTTTCCGGTTAGTTCAAAGGTGATAATGCTCCCAATAGCGTTTGCAGAGCGTGCGATCTTCTGGAAATTTTCCGTGGATTCGGTTTCGAGTGACCAGTAAACTTTTCGAATACCGGGGTGATTCTGAAGAAATGTAACGACTTTTGCCGTCGAGGTATTGATCTGAGGGATTATTTTTTCATAATCATCGATTTCGAAGGCTAAGCGTGCCTGATCTCGTGAGTAAAGGGGCTCGATGGTATCTTGAAGAGATTCTCTAAAGATATCCCGTTGTGGACAATGAGATGGAATAATGATGGCTCCTGCTATGACATCGCCTTCGTTGGCTGCGTACTTGGTTAGACTGTTGACGATGATGTCGCTGTGAGGAAGAATATCGATATTAAGAGGAGAAACAACGGAGGGATCAACGACCATAAGGCCACCTGCTTGGCGGACTCTACCTGCGATTTTTTCGAGATCTGGTGTTTGAATCAAAGGATTGGTTGGAGCCTCTGTGATCAGGCCTGCCAGATTGTTTCCACATTCAGCCAAGAGCTGATCAAGCGCTGCAAGGTCGAAGACGTTGAGTAGTATTTTATGATCCGAGTCCCTTTCTGTGCATTTACGGAGGATCTCCATGGTATCGAGATAGAGCCAGCCGAGTTGAATCCAGATGCTGCGCCCTCGTTTTTTCTGATGGGTGGAGATCGTTTTAAATGTGCTGTAAACAGCATTCATTCCACTGGAGGTCAGCAGAATGCTATCTAGATTTTGGATACCATAAATTCTGCCGAGAATGGTTTTGATTTTAGTTTCAGGAGCATCTGTGACGGCCTCTTCGGGCTGAAGTTTGTCCAGTAAACCTTTAGAGAAGAGGTAGTCTTCTGCCTGCCGAGAGGAAAGAAACCCTCCCGTGTGCTGGAGGAAACTTCTGGCCTGCAAATACAAAGTGGGATTAATAGAGTGGACGAGCGAGCAAAGGCCTTCTTTTTCAATAATGCGAGAGGGTTCAGGATGAAGGTACGTTTGAAGATCTTGAGCCATTTGCATAGATGAGGTCAGCCAAATCGTTTGGTTAGTTAGACCAAAGCGTTCAGCCCAATTCTTTTGTATTAACTCAAGAAGAGAGTGAATAACGAAGCGAGGGTAGCCCGAGCAGATATGTGTCAATGTCTGCGCCTCTTTTTCTTCATAACCGATAACATCCTGCATTCTGGGCAGGCTGCAAGAAACGGCATGAAGCTTTTGAGGGATCCGTTGCCCGAGAGGGCGATGTGGAAAATGGGTCATTCGTGATCTAAAAACTCTTTGAGGAAAAACAAATCGCAGATGGTGCAGGCAATGAGCTGAGCGGCTGTCTGTAAAGCTTCCAATCTCTTAAAGGATTTATCTCACCCGACGAAACGGGGAATGCAATGAATAAGCGAATGATTTTCGTAGTGGTTTTTGCAGGTAACTTTTAATAGGCCTCGCTTTTGTGAGAGATATTCTTTTCTTCAGCTGAAATATGCAAGATGAGGAAAGAAAGAGACTTCCGTTACGATGGGTGTTGGCGGGGATAGCCTTGGTTGGCATTACCGTTATTTTGCTGGGTTTCTTTTTTTGGGAAGATTTAAAGGGTATCGATGTAGATCTGGAGAGTATGATTGTGCTGATCCAGGATCAAGGTCCCCTGATTTTTTTCACAGCCTTGGCATTACTCCCCATGATTGGGACGCCAGTTTCCATTTTTTATCTGGTTGCGGGCGCCAGTTTTGGACTATCGTTGAGCTTGGTTGGAACTGCATTGGCATTAGCGGTGAATATTTCGCTTAGCTATTGGTTGGCTCGGAGTTTGTTGAGAAAGGCGCTCGAAATGCTTTTGTCTCGAACGCATTACCGAATTCCTCAGGTAAAAGGAAATGATCATGTGATGCTGACTTTGTTTGTTCGGATTATGCCGGGAGTGCCCTTCTTTTTACAGAGTTACTTACTGGGTATCGCTCAAGTTCCTTTTCGTATCTATTTTTTGATTTCCTGGATTGTTGCCTTTGTGATGTCTGCTGGAATGATTGTTCTGGGGAATTCGTTTCAATCTTCGAGCATTGGACAGATTGTTTTCGCGGTTATGCTAGTCGCTGCTTTGTTCATCATGGTTCGTTTGGTAAGACGGCGGTTGAAAGAAAAAGAAGTTTTGGTCGATTCGGATAGTGAAGTGTCTGTTCCGGAAAGTAGGGCGTAAATTTTTGATTTTTTGAAGATGGGAAAGCAGCTAAAATTTATTTCGTGGAATGTGAATGGTGTTCGCGCAGCTTTAAAAAAAGGCCTGATGGATTTCCTGGTGAAAGAGAGTCCGGATGTTATTTGCTTCCAGGAAGTAAAGGCTCTTCCTGAGCAAGTGAGTGAAGATTGGCCGAGTGAGTATAATCAATACTGGTATTCGGCTGAGAAGAGAGGCTATTCTGGAACGGCTGTTTTTTCCAAGCTTGAACCGGTTTCAGTGACCTATGGAATGGGTGTGGAAGAGCATGACCGAGAAGGTCGTGTTATCACAGCGGAATTCGAAGATTATTTTCTGGTGACTGTTTATACACCGAATTCAAAGCGTGAATTGGAACGGTTAACCTATCGCACGCAAACCTGGGAGGTTCTTTTTTTGAACCATTTAAAGACTTTAGAAAAGACAAAGCCTGTTATATTTTGTGGAGACTTAAATGTGGCACATAAGGAGATCGATCTGGCGAACCCCAAGACTAATGTTCGTAATGCGGGCTTTACTATTGAAGAGCGACAGTGCTTTGATCGATTGATTGAGAATGGATTTATTGATACATTTCGAGAGTTTGAAAAAGGAGGCGGGCATTATTCCTGGTGGAGCTACCGTAGTGGGGCCAGAGATCGTAATATTGGGTGGCGTTTGGACTATTGGTGCCTTTCTAAGGCTCTCCGTCCGAGGCTCAAAAAGGCATGGATTATGTCTGAGGTAATGGGGTCAGATCATTGTCCTGTTGCCATGTTGATAGAATGAGCTGGATCAGGGTATTGGTCAGTAGGTTTGTGGTTCGAGGTGTTCTCAATCGATATCTGCGTGCTCTTGTGCGGCGATTTCGGCTGCGGAGCGATTACTGAAGAGTGCTTTGATGTCGTAGACAATGAGAGAAAGGCAGGGGACCAGCACAAGGGTAATGATTGTCGCAAAGATCACCCCGAAGGCGAGTGAAGTAGCCATGGGAATAAGGAACTGAGCCTGCACGCTTTTTTCCAAAAGTAGTGGAGTGAGACCAGCAA
>JANQKU010000139.1 GCA_028280955.1 Opitutaceae bacterium | reverse complement strand
CGAGGTTACCGGTTGGCTCGTCTGCGAGTAGAATTCGGGGTTTTCCAACAAGGGCTCGCGCGACTGCCACACGTTGTTGCTGTCCACCGGAAAGCTGGCTCGGTAAATGCCCCTCGCGATGGTCCATCTCAACCTGTTCAAGAGCTTCTTTCACCATGATTTTGCGTTGCTTGTAGGGCACGTCGCGGTAAACCAGTGGGAGCTCGACGTTCTCGGCGACATTCATTTCGCCGATGAGATTGAAGTTCTGAAAGATAAATCCGATCGTCCGGTTCCTCAGTAACGCTCTGGCGCGGCCGTGGATGGCGTGCACTTCCTGTCCTTCGAGAAGATACCGGCCGCTACTGCTGCGGTCGAGGAGACCGATGATGGAGAGTAGAGTGGACTTGCCGCAACCGGACGGGCCTGAGATCGAAAGGAAATCGCCCTCGTCGATGTTCAGGTAGATGCCGTTGAGTGCACGCGTTTCCATCCTGTCGGTATGGAAGACACGACAGACATCCTCTAGCTGGATGATGTGTTTCGCCTTTGCTGCGGTTTCCGTTTGGTTTTCGGCTGGTTCTGTCGTTGTGGTGCTCATGTCTATGTCGGTTGTGGTGATGTAGATTGGGACTGCTGTTGAAGATGTTTAGGGGGGTTGGTTGTAAAAATTTGGTATCTGAGCTGATTTTATCTGGAGGGCAATGCTCCGTCATTGCCGTTCTTTAAGTCTCGCATGCTGCAATGATCAGGCAGTTGCCGGACTCTCCTGTTAAAGTGTCTGTGCTGTATTATCACCTTTTTGTTTTCTGTAATTTTGAATCTTGATTTTAAAATTTAGCGTATCTCGATAGCTTCAGAGGATTGCCATCTGGATGAGTCGGAAAGGATGATCTGTTGGCCTGGGCGAAGTCCGGATACGATTTCGACTAAGGTCACTGAAGATCGACCAAATTCCACTGGCGTGCGCAGTGCTTGTTTTCCATCGGCACTCATGACGAAAACGGATGCTTTGGTGTTTTCCTTCACAGTGGAAGGACGATCCACGTAGATGACGTCATCCAGTCGCTGTAGTTCGATGTTCCCTTGCACCGTTTGGTCGGCACGGCAACCTTCAGGCAAACTGTCTGTAAACTCCAGATCCACGCGAACGATGCCGCGTTCGACGTTTGGATCGATTCGCGTCACTGACGCCTGAACGATTCCGGATGTGCGGGTGTCGATCTCCGCTCTTTGTCCAATGCGAACTTCTCTTGCCTGGCTTTCCTGAATCTCGAGCATCGCATCCAAATTTTGGGGATCCGATACCAGTGCGATTTGCTGCCCTTCGGCGACCTGCATGCCTTGTTCTAAGTCGAGTTGCTGGACTACTCCGTTAGACCCCGCGCGGACTTTGAGCGCGTCGACTTGAGTCTGCAGTAAATCGAGTCTTGCCTGTGCACGATCTACGTAAGTCTTCTGTGTCGCGAGTTGGGGCTCGATGGCTTGTTCCTGAAAGTTGAGACGCTCTGTTTCCATCGCGAGGCGGGAACGAAGGTGCTGGGCGCTGAGTTTGGAACGTTTGCGATTGAGTTCGGAGACGAGACCATCTTCGAAGAGCTGGTCGTTGATTTCTTCCTCAAGCTCGGCCATCTCGGTTTGCTCCTTGAGGCGTGTGTAGTTACTCTTCATCGAGAGTAAGTCGCTCTGGAGACGCACGCGAGTGCTGATCAACTCAGCCTCAGCCGCTTCCAGCTCAAGCTTTGCGTTTTGGTACTGTTGTTCGAGTTGTGGATTTGAAAGTTGAAGAATGACCGTGTCCGGCTGAACGAGTGCTCCGGACTTCACGAATTTCTCTTCCACACGACCTGAAGTTTGGGAGGTGATCCAGCGCATGTCGGCTGGGATGAGTCGACCAAGCCCTCGCACATTGCGAAGCATGTCGCCGCGTTTCACTTCACCGAGCCAGATTTCATTGCGCTCTACTCGAGGGAGAGGACTGGCGAGGGTGAACACATAGACAAACAGAGCCACAACGATCACTCCAGCGACGGAGTAGAGGATGCGGCGTTGCCGTTGTTTTCTTGCGTATCTTTCGGGGCGTTCGATGTCCATGTTTGTGATGTTAGCTCACAATTAAACAGGATGCATACCAATTCGTTCCGAAATTTGTAACTGACTCTGAATCAATGAGAAGGAAATGGAGGAATTTGGTAAGGATTTAGAATGAAAGCACAGCTGTATCAAAATGAGACGCGATGATCTCAATTTGAAACAAATGCTGTGAGAGAATGATCTGACTGCGGATTAATGGATTACTCTGACGGGTTGTACTGAATGGAACCACCGAAGGCACGGAATTTTATATGCTGTTGGGTAACGACTGTGAAAAAAAATCGTTTCTGTGATTTCAGTGTTTTCCGTGGTTCATTCTATTCAGTTTTTAATGTCTACGTCGGAGTGAGCCAGCCAAAGTATCGAATCATCAGAATCCTAAGCGTGATGGGAATCATCCACGGATTCGCACACGAGCTTGTCGAAGACCAGGTATCCTACTTCATTTTATACAACGTCAAGGTGAGGGACCAGAGGGCGTAGCCTTTACGGTTCCTCACCTCGACCGTCTTGTTGGGCCATGAATCAATTATCCTCAGAAGTTTTCCTATTGATTCGTCTAGGTCTTACCCAAATCCAAGTAAGAATAACTAATGCTCCAAACATCGAGTATGCAGTTACAAAAATCCACTGAGGTACGTCATAGAAAACTATTTGCCCAACCCAATGTCCGATGAAAGTCCCAGAATACTTTTCTTCACCCGCAGCATTTCGAAGTGCGTTCTCCCAGATTGTGAGCGGACATACCTGATTGACCCAACTTTGGACAACTACAAATCCAATGGCGCAAACATGGAAGATGCGAAATTTGAAATTACGTACCCAGGACCAATTCCTAAAGAATCCGACAATCACGCAGATCTCTCCACCAACAACAAAAACAATGAATGCAAAATGAAGCAGGAGAATGAAATCTGCTATGAATGAGTACATTTTCGATTATATCTACCCAACGCCAGGGTGAGGAGCGGAGCGGTTCAGAATTCCTGTTAGTATTATTTTAGGTTGTTTTTCCATGAGTTCGGTTTTCTGCTTTGATGGAATACCGAAACTATGAGGACTTCGTTTTCTTGAGGTTGATGGTAAATGATCGTATATGGAAATCTTCTTAAATTGCAGTGACGAAATTCATCCGAGATCTTACTCCAAGCACGAGGATATTTCAAAATTCGGTGTATCGTTGAATCGACTTCGTCAATGAAATCAATACCTAGTCCCGATACTTCATTTTCATAATACTCTGAGGCGTCAGATATCTCACTGAGGGCTGGAGTAAGAAATCTGAAATTCATTTATATTTATTCTTTAATAGGCTCAAAGCTTCCTCTCCGTCAACGGCTTCAATTTCTCCTCGTTCAAATGCCTTTAATCTACTTTCTGATTCTTCTATCCATGAGTCTAAAATTGTGGGGGGAATAGGAGATATACTTTCGATTAGTCGATCTGCCAAAACTGCTCTGGCTGATTCAGGAAGTGAAAGAGCTTCCTTTTCTAATATTGCTGCATCCATGGTTTGATTATCTTGAATCGTAAAATTATCTCAAATCATTTTTGTTTTTTCCTAACGTCTGAGGTGAGTAGATGGCAAGCGTGCTCGGCATTTACTTAACCTACTTGTTGGCGTCTATCTTTGTTTGAGGATTTTTCGGATGCTGTCAGGATTCATCCGCATATCCAAAATAGCTATGACTCGGGCAATCTCATCTTCAATGTCGTAGTAAATCGCAAACTGAAATCATTTTGATAGCATCCGTTGGTAACCGAAGTGGAAATTATGAATTCCTGCGTAGAGTTTGAGGGAGGTTAAATCTGATAAAAGACAATCGATGAAGTAATCACCAATACCAAATTCTCTTTCATCATAGAAAAGCTTGCCTGCTTCAAGATCTTCGGAGGCGTCATCGAGGATAATGACTTCTTTTATTTTCATCTGCGAAATCTAGATTTTAGCTGATCGAGGGTGATGAAGGTAGCTTTTCCTTCCTCTATTTTTTTTCTTCTTTCCTCCAATACTTCGCCATGCCAGGCAGGTGACGATATTTCCTGATCTTCATCTCTCAAAGAATCCCAGATCTGCTCCATCACCTCAATCCGTTCGCCGACGGGGAGTTTTTTTATTTCAGTGATGCTCATATTTTTAAATATCGTGGAATTCCAAAGATTTCTCAAGTCTTCTATTATTTCTGCCAACGTCAATGTGGTGAACGGAGCAAAGCAGAGTTTAACCCACCGTCTTGTTAGTGCTTTTTGTAAAATTGGGGATGAGGTTGATGTGATTCGTGGAGCAGAACCAATAAACTTTTAGCGTGGTACGGGATCAATTCTTTTTAACAGAGGAGTGGCTTCTTTTCAATTTTTACTCTTTTTCAAATGCTCTTTGACCACTCAGTCAAATGGGCTTTGACCGTTCGTTCAAAACCCCTTTGACAACGTGGTCAGTACTGCTTTGACCGAATATTTATGACGAATTTGAGAAATCTTTCACACTAATGTCTAGCTGAGGTAATCCGCGAACAAGTGAGCAGGATTACCTCAAGCACCTTGTTGTCGGGTCTTTTTTTAGAAAGGCAATCCGTTGTTTATCAACATGTGATTGAAGTCATGTGAGGCGTCTCCTTTAACAACATGAGTCGTTACTCCCACAAGGGCTCTAATGTTACTTCCGTTTGAAACCCACTCAATTGTGCTGTAGCCGGTTTTCAGATTACCGGTATCCTTAATCGTTAATGTTCCCGTTTTTCCAGCTTCAAGCAAGGCTCCGTTATTAGACAGAGGATCACCCGAAAAATTTGACCCAATTTCAATGTTTGTTCCATTTTCAGAGCTTTCATCGTAGGCGATACCATCTATGTCTTTTAGCATGATAAAGACAGTAACATTTTCACTACTTATGTTTGTAAGCGAGATTGTCGTTAATTGAAACGTTTCGAGTTTTTGCCAATAAGGAGCAGTTGCACTGCCACTACCAGCATTTAGTATGCTGGCCAGGAGAATATATGCTAGAAGGATGATTGTTTTTTTCATGTTTTCTTGGTTTAGTTATATGAAATTCTGAGGACTTTATTCGTTTAGATTCTTTTTTTGGAGACAACCTCAAAGGGAGGGATTGATGACACGCGGAGCGGTTCAGAATCCCTCTCGCCTATCTTGTTCGCGTATTGATTGTTGTGATATTCTACAGATTCTTCTGAAATGGTATGACCTAGAACTTTCAAATCCATCAATGAAAGAGGGATAGAAAAATAATCCATCTTTACGTGACACGTGGGACAAACCACTATCAAATTATCTTTGTTATCTGTTCCATTATGTGGTGATCCTAAAGGAATGATATGATGAGCCTCGGAATAACTTCCGTCGAATAATTTGACTGTGACACCACAGATCTGACACTGATCTTCATACTCTAATTTCAATTCTCTGCTGAGGTTCGTATCTCTAATAATCCTCGAAACGAAAGTCTCTTTTCTTTCAATTTCTTGATCATCTTTGACATCAGACGCTTCGAAGTTTCGAACTCTGACATATCCGTCGATGGTCGAAATGCCAAACCTGCAACCGCAATCTTTCTTCAGTCTCAAACTTGGACACCCTTCAAACTCATCCTTTGTGTTGAATATCACGAAACCAGATGAATCAAACAATGCTCCAGGAAAATCTTTAAGGCGATGGTACCATGTTCCATCATGACTGTAGAGGGCATGCTTTACATCAACTTTCCACTTTTGAGAGAGGAGCTTACCTGTGATTCGTTGAGGCATTTATTTTTTGCGAACGTTAAGGTGAGGGACAAGAGGCCGGAGGTCTGGCAGTTCCTCTCCGCCGTCTTGTTACAACTATTTATTTTCAAAGACTTTCACTTCAAAATCCATATCATCTTTCAAATTAATCGTCGCCCCAAAATGATAAGAAAGGTCCGAATTAAACCAGTCTATTTTAATCTTTTTGATGTCATCATTTATTTTTGATTTTTTTCCATTTCTTTTAACTTCGACCACCAACAGATTGTCGGTATTCGAGTCTCGTTTGTGAATTACGATATCTGGGCGTTTATTTCCTAAATTCCTTTTTGATATATCGAGATCACAATCGTAATCTTCAAAAAACGTTCTGATCTCATTGGAAAGATGATGCGTCAAATTCCATTCGGTTTGGCCAGTGAGACTGGTAAAGGAATAGAGGTTCGGCTGATTTTTGAAAAGGGAAGTGCAAGCCTGCTTCAAAGACACTTCTATCTTCATTTTTTTCATTTTTGTTTACAACAGTAGTTATAACCCACTTTTTAGCGGGTATATTGGAGAATTTGAAAGGTGTTTAGAGGCATTAAGTTGGATTTTAAGGAAGTATTATTCTAATGCAAATAAAAGTTGTAAGATATTGATTATCAACAGGATATTTGATTATGATCTTGCTGTCAGTAGAGTCTTGATTTGATGAAATATAAAAATATCGAAACTGCGAAAACCCGCTTGTTCATTAATAAATGAACTTCTATTTCTCAGAGTAAATAGGCAGACAGATGGTCGCGCGGCAGCCGCCGGAATCGCGGTTTTGGATGTCGATAGAGCCGCCGTTGACTTCGGCGATTTGACGACAGAGTACGAGGCCGATTCCGCTGCCGCCGGGTTTGGTGGAGAAGAAGGGGACAAAGAGGTTTTCCAGTTTTTCGATGCCGGGGCCGTTGTCGTCGACGGTGATGACTGCGTCCGTCGATTCGCGGCGCCACGTCATCATAATTTCGCCGTTTTGTGGATCTACAGATTCCTCGGCGTTTTTGATTAAGTTGATGAAAAGTTGGGTGATCTGATCGGTGTCGACGTGGAGTTCGCAATCGGGACCTTCGACGACTTTGAAGTGGTTAGTCTCCATCAGTTGTCGCAGCTTTCGTGCGATCTCAGTGAGCGAAGATATCTGACGGTTCGGTTCGGGGAGTTTCGCAAGTTTGGAATAGTCCTCCACGAAGCGATTCATGCCAAGAGCGCGTTCCCGAATGACGTCGAGCGCTTCCATCGTGGATTCGTTTTGCTGCTCAGGCATGTCGAGCTTTTCAAAACGGGATTTCAGAGAGGAAGTGAGTGAGATGATGGGGGTGAGGGAGTTGTTGAGCTCATGCCCGAGGACTCGGATGAGGCGCTTCCACGCGAAGCGTTCTTCTTCACGAAGAGGTGCATTGACGTCCGTGAGGAGAAAGAGTCGATGAGGTTTTCCATCGTCTCTGAAAACGGAACTGTGGATCAGAAAACGTGAAGTGCGTTGCTCGAACGTGAGCCACAAAGTGCGGCCGCTTTTGCATTCCCAGAGGGATTCCAGTGAAAGGTCGCTTATGTGTTTTTCATTAAGTTCGGAAGAATGCTTGCCGAAATATTTGGAAAGGTGCGAGTTGATCATGGTGAGCTTTTTCTGCTCATCAAATGCGACGACACCGATCTCAAGTTGGTCGATGAGGTACTGAAATCTCCTCACGGATTCGATGGTCGCGATGCGGTTGTTCTGAAGGACGTCGGCGAGCGTGTTGAGTTCCTCGTGAAGGTATCCGATGGCGTGCCATTTGGGGTACTGAATGAGCCTCTGGCTGTAGTCGCCCTGGTGCAGGGAGCGAACGAGGTTGGTAAGTGTGTAAAAGGGCTCGTGGCAGGCGCGCCACATCTGAAAAAGAATGCCTGCGCTCCAGAGGAGGTAGGCAAACCAGAAAACGGCCATGAGTTCGTCGCTGGGTCGCCTGGTCGTGTAAAGATACCAAATGATAAGCAGCGCCGGGACCGCTAGCAAAATCCCGAGAATGAATAGCTGGAGCTGTAGCGGGATGAAGCGAAAGAAGCTACTGTTTTTTCTCATATTCCGTAGTCCTGTAAACGGCGGTAGAAGGTGGCTCTGCTGAGACCGAGTTGTTTGGCGGCTGCGGTGACGTTGCCTCCGTTGCGTTTGAGGGCTTTTTGGATCAGGAGCTTCTCGATGTCCTCCATGCTCATGGATTCGATGTCTGCCGGGCTGGAAGTCGTCGCTTCCAGCATGAGTTGCTGTGCGTGGATCTCGTCGGTGTGGCACATGAGGACTGCTCGCTCGATGGCGTGATTCATCTCCCTCACATTTCCCGGCCAGTGGTAGTCGAGCAGCACTTTTTCCGCCTGTGAACTGAATTTGCGGATCGATTTGCGATACTTGCGATTCAGGCGGGAGAGGAAATGGTGGGCGAGGGGAAGGACATCCTCCCGACGGTCCCGCATCGGTGGCATGTCGATGATGACCGTGTTGAGCCGGTAGTAGAGATCCTCTCGGAAGGACTTATCTGCGACTTTCTCTTTGAGCGGAGCGTTGGTGGCCGAAATCACACGAGCGTCTGTTTTGATCGTGCGGGAGGAACCAACACGTTCGAATTCGCCCGTTTCAAGCAACCGGAGCAGACGGTTTTGTTGGTTTAAAGTGATGTTTCCAATCTCATCGAGGAAGATGGTGCCGCCGCGTGCGATCTCGAATCTGCCAGCTCGGTCTGCCTTGGCGTCGGTGAATGCTCCTTTTACATGGCCAAAGATCTCACTTTCAAAAAGCCCCTCTGCGAGACCGCCCATGTTGACACTGATAAAAGGACCTTCCGCTCGATGGGAAATTCCGTGAATCAACTGCGCGATCACGCTTTTGCCAGTGCCGTTTTCTCCGAGAATCATTACATTCGCTTCGGATGGACCGATGCTGTTGACGATTTGCATGACGTTTTGCATGGCGGGTGAGTGGGCAATGAAGTCGTCAGGAATATTTTCTTGTCGGTGGAGCTCGGCCTCCGCCTGGAGAAGGCGTCCCTTGCGTAGGGAACGTGTGTTCAGCGCCATTTTGGAGACTTTTTGAACCACCCTGTCGTTTTCCCAAGGCTTGGGAATGAAATCACTAGCGCCGCGCTTGAGAGCTTCGACTGCGATGTCGATAGTCGCCCACGCCGTCATGACGAGTATGGGTAGATCCGGGTCAATCTCGTGGACTTTGGAAATCAGCTCAAGTCCTTCAGCGCCGCTGGTGGTGTCGCGCGTGTAGTTCATGTCCACCAACGCAACATCGAACTCCTGCTTTTCGACCTTACGAATCACCTCTGCGACCGATTTCGCGACGCTTACGGACCAACCCTCATCTTCAAAAAGCATTTTACCAGAAGTGATGATGCCCGCATCGTCATCTGCGAGTAACAAAGATATCTGAGGGGCTGGGGTGGTGGTCATACGCAGAATACAGAATTTAGAATCTCAAGAATGCCAAACTAAATGGAATTGATGTGAGCAGGATACTCAAAGCACTTTATAGAGACAATTCCCAAAAAACCTTCAAAATTCTGAGGAAAATTATTTGACATGGAAGTGTCATTAAAGTGTTTTAGTGTAAATGACATTTAATTGTCATTAAGGATTTTCAACTGACTACAAATGCAAAGAAAGAATATCGGAAAATGGGTTTTAACAGGTTTTGTGGCGATTGCCTCTCACTTGTCGGCTCAGGAGAATGAAAAGATCGTAGATCTCGAGAGTTACACGGTTGTAGCAAGCCGCTTTGAACTACCATTGGGGAAGGTGGGAGCATCAGTTACCGTTTTTGATGCTGAGGAGATCGAGTTTCACCAAGCTCAACTTGCGAGTGAAACTCTTCGTCACGTGACGGGTGTTTACATCCGTAACACTGGTGGTGCGGGAAACTCACCGGGAATCTCCATGAGAGGATTGCCGATCGCGCCTCTCGTGTTGTTAGACGGAATCGAAATCAATAATCCAGCGAGCGGATTTGTTTATAATTTTGGAAACATGCCTGCTTCGTTGCTTGAGAGAGTGGAGGTTTTGCATGGTGCGCAGAGTGCGCTTTACGGTGCGAACGCATTGACAGGTGTGATCAGCCTTCAAAGCAAGCGAGCAGTAGAGGGAGAAACGACCACGCAAGCAGGTCTGAGTTATGGTTCACACAAGACCTATTCCGCGTATTTGGGAACATCCGCCGATCTTGGCCAGTTCGATTATCAGATTCAACTGAGTCATTACGAGACCGACGGATATTCTTCGCAGCCTGAGGAATATGGACCTGAGTGGGCGGACAATGATGCCTACCGTAACACCGTGCTGCACGGCCGCCTGGGTGCCGAGGTAACCGAAACAATCGATCTTTCGCTCGTCCTTCACTATCGCGACTCTGAGAGTGACTATGATCCGGGCACACCGTCACCTTGGTCCACTCCGATTGCGGACAACTACACACACGACAAGCAGCTGCTCGTAAAGGGTGAAGCTAATGCGGAGCTGAATGAAAATTGGAATGCGTCAGTGGCCGTCACTTATACTAACCTGGACAGTTTCCGTAACGATGGATGGGGTGCAAGTGACAGTGAAGCAGAGATGCTGAAATTTGAACTGCTAAATAACATCGTGATCGCCGACAATTATGCGTTGTTCGTTGGAGCGGAAAGCGAAATGGCAAAGGATGTGATGGGTGACTACGAAATGGAGACGCAATCTCTATTTCTTGAAAATGTGTATGATGTAAATGATGCGCTTACTGTGACCTTGGGCGCACGCATCGATGACAACGACGCTTTTGGAAGTGAGACGACTTGGCGGACTTCTTTTTCCTATCAAGTCGCTGATTCAGGAATCCGCGTCCGCGGGACCTATGGAACGGGTTTCGACGCTCCTGAGATTTCCCAGTTGTTCGGATCCTTTGGAAATCCTGATCTCGTGGCTGAAACAGGTGCCAGTTACGACCTTGGTGTCGAATGGACCTCTGAGAGTGGTGCGCTGACCGCTGGGGTGGCTTATTTTAACATCGATGTGAGTGACAAAGTTGAATTTTTGCGTAGCACTTTCAGCTTTGCAAACGTGGACTGGGTGAGCTCGGGAGTGGAGGTTTTTGTGCACTATGACCTGGGGGCGGATACTCGAATCAAGGTTTCTCAGACCTTTGCCGACACTGAGCGTCAAAAAACCGGGGATTCGCTTATTCTCCAGTCTCCAGAGACCTCTACGAGCATCATCATCGATCAGGAGTTCTTGAATGACGACCTGCTCGTGCGTTTGGCTGCGAACTACATGGACGACCGTGAAGACTGGTCGGGACCTCTCGATAGTTTCACCACTGTGGATCTTGCTGTGACTTATCGCTTGAGCGAAACCACTGACCTCTGGGTGAGAGTGGATAACTTGTTGGATGAGGAATACTCTGAGGTGTTTGGCTACAATGGAGCTCCGCAGGCGTTTTCAGCGGGTATCAATTTGGACTTTTAACTTTAATTTTCGTTCGTGAGAACGAGATTGCCGTCAACGTGGATGAGTGTTGGTTTCAAAATGCAGCTGGACAGGATGTTCGTAAAACATGCGGCTGACTGGGGACAGTCAGCCCTACCTGAGAGTGGATCCACGGAAGATCGGGTAGGGCGGATCGTCCTCGGTTCGACGTAGTTCGAGAGGGCAGATCTTCCGCGATTTTGTTAACCAGCACTCATCCATTATTCACTTTATGTAGGCATGATTAAAAAGATTACCAGTTGGGCATCATTGTTAGCGACGTTGAGTATGGGGCTGGCTCTGAGTGCGGTCGAAGTTCGGCACGCTTTGAATTTTAAGGTATTTGAAGAAGAAGGTGAGCCGACTCGGATGGAAGTTTATCAAAACTGTGATCCGAATGATCTTGTGATGAGCTACATCTTACTTCGCGAAGGTGAAACGACTGACGTGAATTCGGATGTAGATACTCAGATCGTGAGGATTCCTCTGCAGCGGGCAGTTTTGTTTTCTTCCACCCATCTGGGTAAGTTCAACGTTCTGGATCTCCATGATCGCATGGTGGGTTTCTCATCGAAGAAATTTGTAAATGACGAGAATGTCCATCGACTGATCGACGAGGGAAAAATCGCGGAAATTGGGATGGGGCCTGCAATGAACTCTGAAATGGTGGTTGCGATGAATTCCGATGGAGTTTTCCTGAGCGCGAGTGGTGAAACCGACTCTCCCTTGTTTTCCAAATTTCAGAGAATGGGGATTCCGATGATCCTTACTTCTTCGTGGATGGAGCAAAGTCCGCTGGGTCGTGCGGAATGGATCAAGTTTTTCGCGATGTTTTTTGATAAAACAGAGGAAGCAGAGGTGTTTTTCTCAGATGTCGAAGAAAAGTATCTTCAGCTGAAGTCGGAATGGTCATCAGTCGAGGATCGACCGAAAGTCATGCTGAATGCCCCCTGGGGTGACGCTTGGTATGTCGGACAGACAGACACCTATGCCGCGCATTTGGTTCGTGACGCAGGTGGTGACTACCTCTGGGATGATCTGGATGGTAATCGAGCGATTCCGGTCGCGTTTGAGGTCGCTTATGAGCGCGTTTTGAAAGCGGACTACTGGCTCAACACGGGACAGTCGAGCAGCATTACGGAGTTGTGTTCTCAGGATGCGCGATTTGCTGCTTTGGACGTCGTGAAGAACGGAAAGGTTTTTAACAACAATAAGAGAATTCACGAACGCGGTGGCCGTGATTTTTTCGAATCCGGATCGGTCCGGCCCGATGTGGTGCTCCATGATTTGATCCAAATTCTTCATCCAGAGCAATTTCCGGAACCGGAACTTTACTATTATCGAAATTTGGAATAATCGTTTTTTGTGGAACGGTTTTCGTCAGCTCATCACCGAAGACATTTTTATTTTTGGATAGCCGGAGTGTTGCTTCTTGTGGCGCTTCTGGGAGTTAGTCTTTCGTTTGGTTCGGTGAAGATCCCGATTGGCGATGTGAGTTCCATTCTCCTCGATCGATCCGGATACGAAAACCAGGGCCTGGCGAACATCATTTGGTCGATCCGTTTTCCCAAGGCATTGACTGCGGTTCTTGCCGGGGCTGCTTTAGCGGTAGCGGGTCTACAGATGCAGACCTTGTTTCGAAATCCCCTGGCGGACCCGTTTGTCCTGGGCGTTAATTCCGGAGCAAGCCTGGGAGTGGCCATCGTGGTACTCATCACTGGACCTGGCCTGGCTTCTTTGCTGAGTGGAATGGGAGTTGCGGGAAACTATGCCGTGGTCGTGGCGTCCTCGCTCGGTTCGGCAATGGTGTTGACTTTGATCATGGTGCTTTCCTTCCGGGTGGACCTGATGACCTTGTTGATCGTTGGACTCATGATGGGTTATGCGACCTCTGCTCTCGTGATGGTGCTTGTGTTTTTTGCTATTCCCGAACGACTTCAGACCTTTTTCGCGTGGGGTTACGGCAATTTAAGTCACGTGACCTGGGATCAGATCAGTATCCTTGCCCCAGTGGTTGTGCTCGGGATATTGATGGCTTGGATCGCTGGCAAGGCGATGAATGCGTTTTTGCTGGGAGAGGCTTACGCCAGAAGCATGGGTGTATCGATTATCAAGTGGAGGACTTGGGTATTGATCAGCACCTCGCTGCTGACGGGTGTGGTAGTAGGATTTTGCGGACCGGTAGGCTTCATTGGAGTGGCTGTTCCTCACTTGTGCCGATCGATGTTTCAAACCTCGAATCATCGTATTTTGTATCCCGCGGTAATCCTTTATGGTGGGCTGTTGACTCTGATGGCAGATTTTATTGCTCAAGTCCCGGGTAGCCGATTGGTTTTGCCACTCAACTCCATCACCTCGCTGATTGGGGCTCCGGTGGTGATTTGGATATTGCTGGGAAGAAGAAGCTTAAGAAGCGCTTTTGGTAACGGATGAGTGCGACAAAAGAGATTTTAAGGACTGAAGATCTTTCCATCGGTTACGCGAAGACAGGTGGGGCTCCTCTGTACGAATCACTCGATTTGTCACTGGATTCGGGCTCTCTGACCTGTTTGATGGGGACTAATGGCACTGGGAAAAGCACACTCATCAAAACCCTCACAGGATTAATCCCTGAGATGAGTGGCAGGATTGCTTACAATGGCGATGAATCCTTATTTAGAAATCCTGCGAGGAGGGCGAAGGTCTTCAGCGTAGTTCTCACGAATCAAAGCTTTTCAGGACTTTTGCGGGTGTGGGAACTGGTTGCGCTGGGGCGCCATCCCTACACCAAGTGGACGGGACGTTACAGTGAGGAGGATCAAGAAAAAGTGGAATGGGCGATTTCTGCGGTGCGACTGGAGCTGCTAAAAGACCGCATGATCCATACGCTCAGTGATGGTGAAAAGCAACGGGTTTCGATTGCCAGAGCATTAGCTCAGGAAACTCCACTGATCTACATGGATGAGCCGACAGCCTTTCTGGACCTGATGCACAAAATCGAATTGATGCATATCCTTCGAAAGCTGGTGAAGGAGTGTAATTTGACCCTGTTGATCAGTACTCACGACCTGCAACTAGCGCTTCAATACTCGGACGAATTGTGGCTGATGAATCGTGTGTCTGGTGTGAAGAAGGGTTTGCCTGAAGATTTGCTTCTGGATGGTTCGATTGCTGAAGTGTTTGGGAATGAGGAGCTTGGGTTTGATTCGGAAAGCGGACATTTCAAAGGCAAAACTGAGCTGAAGCACCAAGTGAGTCTTGAAGGTGATTCGGTCGGTGTGAAGTGGACCAAACATGCTTTGGAGAAGATTGGTGTTGGTGTGGCCGAGTCGGAGGTGGAACCGTCTGTTTTGGTGTCAAAAGTCGATGCGGGGAGATTTGAATGGAGTATCGGTGAGCGAAAATGCGATACTTTGGAGGCTCTGAATCGCATCTTGTCGGGCATGTTTGATGAGAAATAGTCGGATGAAGTCAATTTCGATATTGGGTACTTCATCAGATGCCGGGAAAAGCTGGTTGAACACCGCCTTTTGTGCCTTGATGCGTCGAAAAGGAGTGAAGGTCGCTCCGTTCAAGGCGCAAAACATGTCGAACAATTCGTTCGTGACGGTCGAGGGTGGTGAAATCGGACGCGCACAGGCGGTGCAGGCGGAAGCGTGCGGACTCCGCCCGATCGCCGAGATGAATCCTGTTCTCTTGAAACCTAGCGGTGACACCACCTCGCAAGTTGTTCGATTGGGGGCTCCCGGACCTCACATGAAAGCACAGAGCTTTTACGAGGGCATTCATCCGCTCTGGGAAACGGTTCAGGAGACTCTCGAGTGGTGGAAGAGTCGTTGTGATTTATTGTTGCTGGAAGGAGCGGGTAGCCCTGTGGAGCTGAACCTGATGGACCGAGATATAGTGAATCTCATGCCGATTCGATATCTAGACGGAAAATGGCTGTTGGCTTGCGATATCGAGAGAGGAGGAGTTTTTGCTCAGGCAACGGGCACAGTGAAACTCATGCCTGAGGAGGACCAGAGCAGGGGATTGGGTTTGGTTGTGAACAAGTTTCGAGGGGATCCCACGTTGTTTGATGGTGCAGCTGAATATTTCAGCAAACACGTTTCGACCCCGTATTTGGGAGTGCTTCCGATGCGTTATGATCTTCAGCCGGAGACGGAGGATGGATTTACAGTCGAATCGAGAATTTCCCGAAGTCAAAGCCACAAACCACTGATCGCTTGGGTGTGCTATCCAAGGGTTTCCAACACTCAGGATATTCAGCCCTGGAGCCTGGATGAAGGTGTGCAGGCCAGATGGGTGAGGAGCATAGACGAGCTGGAGCAGGCGAGTGCAATTGTTTTGCCTGGATCAAAAAACACGATTGCAGATTTGCAGTGGCTTCGTGATTCAGGTATTGCCGACATGGTCATCCGTAAAGCTAGGGAAGGGATTCCCGTGGTTGGGATTTGCGGTGGCTATCAGATGCTTGGTGAAAGATTGCTGGACCCAGGCGGTGAAGCTGGGCGTTCCGGCGAGGTGGAAGGCCTTAGTTTACTCCCGATTGTAACTGAGTTTTCTAAGGAAAAACGACTGACTCAGGTTCAGGCGATCTGGGGTGCTGAAAATTGGAATTGCTACGAGATCCACATGGGACATTCCCGAGCGATATGCACTTTGAATGCCTTGCTGAAAGTGAAAGATGGTGATGGGGCGAGGGAAGAGGGAAGTCAGGACAGAAGCGTGTGGGGAACTTATCTTCACGGCCTTTTTGAGAACTCTTGCACGCGTTTGGCTCTTTGCGAAGTTGCTGGGATATCAGGTTATGAGGTCGGGGTGCAGGATTGGTGGGAGCACAAGCAGCAGACCTATTCGCAGATGGCGGATCTCCTTGAGGAGCATTTGGACCTGGAAGGTGTTTACCGGTATGTGGGTATGTAATTTCCTAAAGAGGGTTGATGATGAGAAAGGTAGAAAAATATCGATACGATTCGGTTTCCGATCATTTGGAGTTGCTAGTAAAATCCTATGAGCGACTGACAGGGAAGATCCTAATTGAGTATGATCAGCTCGATACTCTTCCAATCCTGTTTGAAAAAGTGGATTTTGCACTGGTTTCCCACGGAACTGAGGAAGATCCTGTTTTCAATTACGGAAATCGGTGCGCATTGGAGCTTTTTGAGATGTCATTTGAGGAGCTTACTAATCTTCCTTCTCGAAAATCTGCTGAACTACCCAACAGGGAGGAAAGAGCAAGGCTATTGGCGGAGGTGACCGCGAAAGGTTACATTGAGAATTATTCGGGAGTCAGAATGTCAGCGACTGGAAAAAGGTTTCGGATTGAAGAGGCAACTGTGTGGAATCTAATCAACGCCGAGGGTGACTGTTGCGGCCAGGCTGCCGTAATTTCGAAATGGGTTATGCTTTGAGTTGGCTAATCAGGAGCGCTTAATCGTCGGTGTGTTTTTTTAGAAGAACAAATTAGTTGTTGCGCAAAAGGCCTATTCCCGAGTATTCAGTGCTCTTTAGCACCTGTCGATTCATCATGTTTTTTCAGAAAAATCTTAAACGGGCAATTGCGAGAGAGGTCAGCCAAATATGTCCCTATTTTGACAAGATTACGCTACCGATTGGTCAGGATTCCGGTAAGCAGAAGTTGTATGAATTCCTTAGTCGAAAGTTTAAGATTCTCGCGTCAACGGGTTCGGTAGATCAAAGTAGTGAAGGCACCCACCTTCATATTCTTGATGGTGATTTTAATGTCGATTCGGACATTCAGATTAAGCTCGATGCACTCTACAAAAACGCAAATCGTTCTTTCAGAGTTGCGGCGATTCTCTACAATCCTTACCTCCAATGGCTCTATCGAATCACTAATGCTCTCGGCCTCACGAAAGCGAATGATACGCAAAATTTCGTAACACAGACAGTTTTGGAAAACTTCTGCAAAATCTCAGGTTTTGAGGTTGTGCGGATCTCACGTTTTTATTTCTTCCCCTTTCATCTGTTAGGAATAGGCACTTTTATCAACCGGTTGTTTCGGGTAACTCCCCTTGTCAATCGCTTGGCGATTACTTCGATCGCTTACCTCAGGCCTGTGAAGCCCGAGTCTGAAGAAAAGAGTATCAGCATCATCGTTGCGGCTCGGAATGAAGAGGGAAACATCGAGAACATCCTAAAATCGATTCCTCCTTTTACAAAAGATATCGAAGTCATATTTGTTGAGGGGAATTCTACTGATCACACTTGGGCGAAGATTAATGAATGCATCCAAATGCCTGAGTTTACTGAACGTTTTTCAATGATGGCGTTTCAGCAACCCGGAAAAGGAAAAGCGGATGCTGTCAGAGTAGGGTTTCATCACGCGACGAAGGATATTGTCACCATTCTTGATGCGGACCTAACGATGCCTGCTGAGGATCTGCCTCGATATTATGAAGCTTACCAAAGTGGATTGGCTGATTTTGTTAACGGAAGTAGGTTGGTCTACCCCATGGAAAAAGACGCGATGCGTTTTATCAATCATGTGGGAAACATTTTTTTCGCGAAATTGTTAAGTGTGATTTTGGATATCCAGATTAGTGATTCGTTATGCGGAACGAAGATGTTTTCGAGGGAGGACTATCATCGAATCAGGCAGTGGAATACAGATTTTGGAGATTTTGATCCATTTGGGGATTATGAAATGATATTTCCCGCTTCGGTATTAAAACTCGGAATCGTCGACATCCCAATCACTTACAGGGCTAGAACTTATGGGGATACCAACATCAGTCGTTTTAGGGATAGCATTAAGCTATTCAAAATGTGCTTAATTGGCTTCCTTCGAATCAAATTTTAGGCGCTGTGGTGAGTTTTCTTGTTTAAGAATCTCCTGAATTTGGAAGATTTTTGTGAGTTCTCCAGCTTTTGTAGTTAGGCTTGAGAGTAATTTGCCGTTCATCAACCAGGACAAGATAGGAAGGGCCGTTTTACAAACTGTTCGTGAGGTTTGCCAAAAACCGCAGTTTTCATCTCTTACTATTTTAACTCGTTAGCCGAAAGGTGAAAAAAGAAGCACCAATTTCAGTGGTTGAAAAAGCCTTAATACATCGAAAGAAATGGAGAAATTCATTGGTGGTCCGCATCCCTTTGATTTTTTTGGGTCTCTTGCTTCTACTCATTTCTTCTTTCTTCGTTTTGATGGAATTTTGGGTGAAGGACTATCTGGAAGATCAGACCTATCAATCTATCGAAAAGTCAGGAGATGCGATTGTCTCAAAAGTAAAAGGGCAAATCCATGCAACAGAGGCGCTCGCAATCTCACTTGCCAGACTCGGAGAAACGATATTTGAAGACAGCGATTACAGCCGTCAGCAGCTCTCTTCTCTCATCGATCACAATGCGTCGGTCGACATTATCGCTGGGGGAGGGATATGGCCGGAACCGTGGTTATTTGATCCAGCGCTGGAGCGTAGAAGTTTCTTTTGGGGGAGAAATAGCAGAGGGCTTCTCGAATACTACGATGATTACAACGATCCCGAAGGTAACGGATACCACAATGAAGAGTGGTATGTTCCAGCCAAATATTTGAAAAACAGGAAAGTATTTTGGTCAAAATCTTACATGGATCCCTATTCAATGGAGCCGATGGTCACATGTACTGCTCCGATGTACCGAGATGGGCTTTTTTACGGTGTGGCGACGATCGATATTAAGCTATCAGGGATGAATCAACTGCTGGAGCGAATTACGCAGGCGCAACCCGGGTATGCATTTGCAGTGGATAGGAATGGAAAGTTTCTAAGTTTTCCGAAAGAGTATCAGAAGTATCCTCTCATCCGTGAAAAAGAGTATATAAAAGCATCTGATCTCGCCGAAATGGACCCTGAGTTCCTCAGCATTTCCGAATCGATCAAAGACGTTAGCAGTAGAAGCGATTTGTCTCTCTGGACTGACGAGATACTTGAGGAGGCTAAATTGATCGCCACGGAGAGTTATCAGATCGCGGAGGACGAAGCAAAAACGATCAGTTTCATGTTACATGACCCTGTGACCCACGGGGAGAGTTCCGTGAGGCAGTTTGTAGCCGAAGCTGACATCTTGGTTGATGGTCGGTCGATTGTATCCATTTACCTCGTTCCGGAGACCTTCTGGAAAATCGTCTTGGTAAGCGAATACAGGCACTTTCATCAGCAATTTAGAGAGTTTTACCAATCTTTGCTTTTCTGGATTGTGGTCATTTTTGTCATAGCTACTGCGCTTGCTTTGGCGGTAATTTACAGAAGTTATATTTCCCCCCTTGCAAAAGTTCAAAACGAGCTTGAAGCGGCGGTAGAAAACGAGGAACACAAGGCGGTTTATTTTAGCACGCCCAGACAGGATGAATTAGGCACTTTGGTTCATTGGCTCAATTTAAGATCGAACCTGCTTAATCAAACATTGGAGAAGCTCTCAGTTGCAAATGAAGAAGCTCAAAAGGCGAACCAGGCGAAGAGTGAGTTTCTCGCAACGATGACCCACGAGATCCGAACTCCCCTCAATGGTATCACTGGCTTTGCGAAGTTGATGGAAGAAACCCGCCTCTCGAAGGAGCAAAAAGAGTATGTTGAAGCAATCATATCGAACAGTGACTCTCTATTATTCATCGTCGAGGATATTTTAGATCTCTCCAAAATTGAGTCCAATAAGTTGGAGCTGGAAATGCATCCATTTGATCTTAGAGAGTGTGTGGAAGATGTTTGTGGGATTATCGAACCTCAGGCCAAGATCAAGGGGTTGGAATACCGAGTCATTGTTGATGAAATGGTTCCAGTGATGGTGAATGGTGATTCAAGCAGGATCCGACAGATTTTAATGAATCTATGCTCCAACGCAGTCAAATTTACCTTGGAAGGTTGTGTTTCCTTGAAGGTCTCTTTGGCGGAAGGAAATGCCAGTGACTTGAATTATCACCTACTGAGGTTTGAAGTGAAAGATACTGGAATCGGTATTTCTCAAGAAAATGCGAAAAAGCTTTTTAGCCCATTTACTCAGGCTGACACCTCGACCTATCGAAAATTTGGGGGAAGCGGTCTCGGATTGGTCATCTGCAAACGCTTAGTCGAGGGTATGAACGGTGAGATCACTTTGAACTCTGAAATTGGCGTAGGCTCTTCGTTTGCCTTTACCATCGAGGTAAAAAAGATCGTGAACAGAACCACTCTCGATCGCGGCAAGAAAAAGGAAAAAGTGGGTCAGTTCAGCGAGTGGGGTAAGCTTTATCCAACGCGCATATTGGTTGCAGAAGATAACCTGATTAACCAGAAGCTAATCGGTAAAATCCTCCAGAAAATGGGCTACGATCCTCATTTTGTAGTGAATGGAGTGGAGGTCTTAAACCGTCTTGAGGTTCAGCATTATGATTTGATTCTCATGGACAATTTGATGCCAGAAATGGATGGTATTGAAGCCACGAAGCAAATCCGATCAGGCAAGATTAACAAAGACCAAAAAAATATCGATATCGTGGCGGTCACGGCAAATGCGTTTGAGCAAGCTCGCATTGATGCTTACTCTGCGGGAATGGATGGCTTTCTTGCTAAGCCAGTGCGCGTGCAAAAACTGGCCGAATCGATTCGAAAACTTTATGAATCACGAATCGTTTTTGGTAGCGACAAAGGACAGTCAAAAGACATGTTTAGTAAGCGCGAGCTCTAGGTGTTTTCAGCCAAAGATGTGCTTAGCAATCCAGAGGGTTAGCATGCCGCTTAGGATTGTGGCGAGGATGTTCTTGCTACGCCACGCGACCATGAGTGCGACTGATCCTGCTAACCATCTCTCGGGTTCAGTAAATTGAATACCGTTGGTCCTTGTCAGAAAAACAGCTGGCAATGCGAGTGCAGCCAAAACAGAGGTGGGGATGAACTTCAGACCGATCGACACTCGGGGGTGGAGTTGCTGATTTTTCATCATCACCAAAAATGAGGCCCGGATCGAGAATGTAAGTAGTCCAAGAGCAAGGATCACGATCCAGAACTGAAGATTATTGTTCATTTTTCAATTCAAATAGGCTTCCTACCGAGATTCCAGCAGCTGCCGCTAAAAGCAACCCAAGGTTGAGAGGGATAGCGTAGGCTGCTATTGCAATGCCACCCGCCAATACAGAGGTAACTAGTTCGATACGTGACTTGATCAACGGCACGAGCAGTGCGATAAAAGTCAGGGGAATTGCAAAATCCAGCTCCCATTCATCAGGGATCAAGTTGCCAAGACTTGCGCCGAGAAATGTGGTGACATTGAAAGCTGTCCACATCAGTAATCCTGCTCCTAAATAGAAACTGGGCTTGTCGACTGGTGATTGGTTTTCATCGAGAAACCTTCGCAGAGATGTTGCGTATGCTTGATCTGTCAAAAAGTAGGAAAGAAAAGCCCTTTTGCGTCGGGTCTCATGGTTCAGGTGGGGTGCCAACGAAGCGCTATACATGAGCATCCTCAGATTGATGAGAAAGGCGGTGAAGACAATGATCAGGATCGGTGTTTGCTCATTCATGAGTTGAGTCACCACGATTTGACTCGCTCCCGCGAAAATGATGCTCGACATTCCCAACGCCTCCCATTGGTTAAGCCCTGTTTCGGTACAGGTGACGCCGCAAATAATTCCGAAGGGAATTACTCCCGTCAGTAGAGGACTGCTGGCAAGGGCCCCTTTGTTAAATGAATTTACTGAAATGTTCATCGATACCAGTAATGTGTCGTCATAAAGGAAAGTGCTTTGTGCCTCTTAGAGTGTAGGTCTAGCTCCATTTTGATGTCTGCTCGATCGTAATGCTGGTCAACCAGGTCCACTTCCTCAAAGCCCAAATGCTCATAAAGACGGATCGCTCTCTTGAGTTTCCGGTTGGAGTAAAGAATCACTTTGCGCGCGAAAATTTCGTTAGCTTTTTCGATGCAAACGATAGCGAGTTTTTTACCGATTCCCTGGCCTTGGTAGTTTTCGTCAACGGCCATTTTGCTAAGCTCGTAAACACCGTCTTCAAGCAACATGAGGGCGGACACTCCAACGACTTTTGTCCCTACCTTGGCGAAATAGATAAAACCTCCTTTTTCGATTATTTCCTTCTCGGGATTGCCGAGTTGAATGACGTCGGATGCTTCTACGTAGAAATATTTTTTGAGCCACGCTTCGTTGAGAGATTTGAGGTAGCATCTGTACTTGCTCGAAAATGGAATGATCTCAGTATTCACGCTGAAATTCTTTAGATTGACACAAAGTGAGGGTCAATGTATTTATTGTCACTATGACAATGTGGCTGCCTGATCTGGATTGTTTTGAAGGTCCAAAATATAAAATGATCGCTGATGCGATTGAAGAAGACATCGTGAAGGAGAGAATATCTCCTGGATTTCAGCTTCCCCCACATCGTGAGCTGGCAGATCGATTAGGGGTGACAGTCGGGACTGTAACACGGGCATACAGCGAAGCTTCCAAAAGAGGTCTTCTGAGGGGAGAAACCGGCCGAGGTAGCTTTGTTGCGGGTAAGGGATTCGGAGAGCCGTTTCTCACACACGCTGAGGAGAGTCCCAAAAACGCAGTGGACATGGGAATGACTTTGCCTCTTCACCATTTGGACCCACCGATGTCTCAGGCTTTTGCGTATTTGGCGGAAGAGAACGATCTTCAGGGACTTCTGAGATACTACCCTTCAAAAGGAAGGTTGGAAGATCGGGAGATCGGAGCACGCTGGCTCACTAGATATTTCTTAGACGTGAAGGCAGATCAGGTTTTAATCACTGCTGGTGGACAAAACGCCTTGGCGTTGGTATTGGGAAGCATTTTCAGCGCAGGAGATTCAATCGCGGTCGAGAAGGTGACTTATCCCTTATTCAAAACTCTCGGAAGACGATTCGGCATCAAGCTTGTCTCGGTTGAGATGGACGAGGAAGGAATGCTACCTGAGGATCTGGAGCGCATCGCGCACACGCACAAGCTCAAAGGGATCTATTGTATGCCTACCTGTCACAACCCGACTGCGGCGAGCATGAGCGTGGAACGGCGCCGAGCGATTGCTGAAATTGCAGAAAAGGAGGAGCTTTTTGTGATCGAAGACGACGCCTACGCGCTGTTGTCGAAGGATCAATTTCTTCCAATTTTTAGCATATTGCCTGATCGGACTTTCTACGTGGCAAGCTTTTCGAAGGCAGTGTGTTGCGGACTTCGTTACGGTTATTTGGTGCTTCCAGCTGGATATCTCAAACGTGTCGAACAATGCTTGGCAGATTTGATGTGGATGGTATCACCTTTGTCCGCAAAAGTTATGAATCACTGGATTGCAAATGGTGTTGCCGACAAGACGATCAGACTTAAGAGGGAGGAAGCTCGCAAACGCAATCAAGTCGCGAAGGAGATTCTTGGGGGTCATCAATTCAGTATGCAAGACACTGGTTATTTTGTTTGGTTGCAGCTTCCTGAGGAGTGGAATTCGACTGATTTCGCGCGCGAGGCGAGTGAACACGGTGTGATCGTTACGCCTCAGGACTATTTCACCGTTAGCCACGCTTCCTCGATAAACGCTGTTAGAATCGCACTGAGTGGACCGGATGATGTAGTTCATTTGAGGAGAGGACTTTCTACCGTAGGAGATATCTTACGGATACCAATGTAAGTTTACTGTATGAGCTCCAAACTATGATACTTTTGCTCTCATGTGAGGTTTACCGGTTTGGACAAATGCTTCTTATTCTTAGTTTAATTATTTCATATGAAAAGCATTTACTCTGAAGAAGAGTAATTCAGACATATCATTGAGTGTTTATGAGTGACTTTCTTGTTTTGTACGCAAAAAGAGGGGTAAAATTGGGGTTTCATGCGTTCGATACATACCCGATCTTAAGAGTAATGTTAAACAAAAAAACCTCCGGTGAAAACCGAAGGTTTTATGAAAGTTCTTAGCCAGAAGTCCGCTTGCTTTGATTAAAATGATGAGACTTTTAGTGGCATGAACGTCTCAGTCATCATCAACAGCGAACTTTAGACTTTAAGTGCTAAATAAATGGCTTGAATCGCTTCCGCTGAAAAACGCTTTTCGTTAAGTGGAGGCTCGAAGAAGTCAATCATTCCGAGAAAGACCTCTTCTCTCAGATCATATTCATGTACGGTGCTGACGTGTACGTGAGTTGCACCTATTTTGAGTGCTTTTTTGTAAGTTTTCCTTTTCTCATCCCTGAGTTTTGAAAGATCGTCCGTCATTCCAACAAACAGCGGAATCCATCTTTGGTGATTAATCACGGCTAGAACATAGATACCTGGGTTTGTGTTTAAGTCCTCTCCGATCGAGTAGACGTTGAACTTGTGAAATCGGTTTTCTTCGTAGCACCATGAGAAGGTGCTCAGGTAAGAAATATCTGTTGTTCCGAAATTTTTCATCAAGGGTGGCGTAGGTAAGATAGAGCCACGGAATTTGACTTCTTTTTTACGAAATTCCAAGTCAAATTTTGGAGGATTTACCTAAAATAAAGTGATCTATTGGGGTCGCTTCTCTAATCTGTTGTGAAGCAGAGGTTTGCTGATTTTGAAATCTCGGTGATTTCCTGGATTGTCTTTGTGTCCGTAAATCGCTGCTTGCGAAATATTGTACATTTCGCGGGCAGAGACGAAATGTATGCTGACCTCCGGGTTTTCTTCTTGGAGGCTCTGCAAATAGGTCAGTGTTTCTTCCCACTTTCCATCCAGAAGCGCTTTCATGTTGGATTCGAGGCAGCCGTGGGTGTGTAGTTTCACAAAAATCCAGTTCGGATTTCCAGCGACATGAATCCCTTTCCGAATCCAAAGATCTGCGCGTTGCGGAGAAGGAGGATTCGTTCCACAAAGATCCGCATGTTCGATTCGAGGAATAACTCCCCATTTTCTCCAAGACCAGTTCAACGCAACCGGACCTTGAAAAAGCAGAAGTTCTTCGGGACGAGTTTCAATTCCGACCTTGGCTAAGCGACCATGGTCGTGAGATCTGGGTCGGCCAGGAATGTTTTTCGCAAAGTAGATATTGTTGCAGAAATTCCTAGGTTGGGTAGGTGAGGGTAGCGAAGGGAATGTGAAGTCTGCGTAACATCCCGTTTTCAGAAGGATTTCGATCTCCTCATTTACACCGCAATGTCTTCCATCCGGACGACTGTTGCAAAGAGCCCAATTTCCGTGGATGAAACCGTATTTTGCGTTACCTTCTTCATCTAAGCCCAGCAGCTGCTCCTGACTAAGGTAATCTCTGAATCTCTCTAAGGTAGCGGTTAGACCGTCAGCAGTGTCGTTGTCGTGGTGAAGGTGGATTTCCACTTCAGCGTATCCGCTTTCCGCTAGAGGTTTAATCTTTGGAATGAAGTGATCTGGTCTTTCAGCTTCTTCAGCTGGATAGAAAATAGTGTGTTTTGGCTCGCGACCGTCTGAGTCCTTGATTCCCGAGGCGATCGTTGGCCATTGATCTAACCACCTTTGAACTCTCTCTTCTCCTTGTTGGATGCTTTTCGATGCATTTGGGGAGAGAGGTTCGAAGTGGTCGCAGAGTGCGATCATCACATGGATCTCCCCCTTCGGAGAAGGTTTGGTGAGGATGTTTTTAAGAAATGGATATCCCCATTTATCAATGGCTTTGATCATAGACTAGAGTTTTGCTAACGCTTTCTTGACCTCGACTTTTTCCTCTCCGGATGACTGAACTTCATCAGCTTTTGTAGTATTTTGAGTTTCGTTTCTTGATGCAGTTGCGCGTGTCTACGATGGGTATGTCGAAATCCGAGAAGTCAAAATCGGCATATTCCCTGTGGTGAGTTGCTAGGAGAATACAATCGTAATCGGCAGTAATTTCTTGGGATTTCTTTCCTGCAAAGTGAGAGAATTCTCTAGTGGGTTTTATGACTGGAACATGAGGATCATTATAACTCACAACAGCGCCTTTTTGTTCCAGCTTTTCCATCAGAACATAGCTTGGCGACTCGCGATCGTCATCCACATTAGGCTTATATGCCATTCCCAGGATCAGTATTTTTGATCCTTTTATGGATTTGCTTTCTGCGTTAAGGGCATCTGCAACCTTGCCCAGGACGTAATCCGGCATCGAAGTGTTGATTTCTCCCGCGAGTTCGATGAAGCGAGTGTGTTTTTCATATTCCCGAGCCTTCCACGTCAGATAAAATGGGTCGATCGGTATGCAATGACCTCCTAGACCTGGTCCAGGGTAAAAAGGCATGAAGCCAAATGGCTTTGTTGCTGCTGCGTTCACGACGTCCCACACATCAATTTCCATTGCTTCAAAAACGACCTTTAGCTCATTGACGAGTGCAATGTTCACTGACCTGAAGATATTTTCGGTCAATTTCGTGGCTTCAGCGACCCGACAGTTTGCAACCGGATAAACGGAATCCAGGGCTTTGGAGTAGAGTTCCTGGCACCTTTCGAGACACTCTGGAGAAAAACCTCCCATCACCTTTGGGATCGATTTTACCGAGTGATCGGTTCGGCCTGGATCTTCTCTCTCCGGAGAAAATGCCAAGTGAAAATCGACACCGGCCTTTAGTCCTGATTCATTTTCCAACACTCGGCGAAGGTCGGTGTCGGTTGTTCCAGGATAGGTCGTGCTTTCTAGGACAACCAATTTTTTCCTGGTTCCTGGCTTCTTGCTTCTTTCTCCTAGAAATGGTGCGACTGATTTTCCGGTTTCTAGCACGTAGTCGATATTGGGCTCCCGGTATTGATTTAGCGGAGTGGGAACACAAATCAGAATCGCTTCGACTTCCTTGATTCGCTCAAAATCTGTAGAAGCTTCGAATAGTTTGCCTTCGACAAGTGGCTTAATGGATGAAGCTTCAATGTGTTTGATGTAGGATTCTCCTCGATTGATCGACTCGACTTTGGAAGAGTCCAAATCCAGGCCTATTACCGAAACGTCCGATTCCGCGAATCTGATAGCCAGCGGTAATCCAACATATCCAAGTCCAACAATCGCGATTTTTTGATTTTCTGTATTCATTAGGAATTCGTGAGTAAAGTTAGCTGTTGTCGCCTGACGGTTGTGCGTTTGGTTCTGAAAACAAGAGAGTGTTTTTCAATCCAAATCCGAGACGTTGCCATTTGTCTATCTCAATTCGGCTCTCTCCTCCATCCACACTAAACCATAGTCCAGTGCTATTTTTGAAAGATTTAAAACCTTCTGAACTTGAGGCATCGATGGTGACGGAACCCCTGGTTGGGTGGTTGTTGTAAAAGGTATTGCGATGAAGGATGTTTCCAGAGCTTCCATTATTGATGGTGACACACCATCTGCCATCTTCAGGTTGTATGATTCTGTTCTCCAAAACCAAGTTGTTTATGGCGCCTTCTGCAGCATCAACTCGATAGAGAGCCAGGCCACTTGCGTGATTTCCCTCCAAGCAGTTGTTCGAGATAATCGAGTTCTGCAAACCGTCGAAATTGAGCGCTGCACCGCCTCGTGTCCCGTTTTGAGTGAGAGTGTTTCCAATGATTTTGCAGTCTGAGATGATTCCGTCTCCACCCATATTGAGATCTCCATTTATCTGAATACCTGAACCACTGTTTCCTGAGCATCGATTTTCGCGAATGGTGACGTGATCACCACTGTTAGAGACATAGATTCCATGTTGAGTTTTTGATTGATTACAGTGATTTCCAACTATGGACAAATGCTCAACAAAACCTGTAAAAATACCCCATTTCCCATTTTCAGAGAATCTGCAGTTGGAGATTTTAATGTGGTTCGAATTAACGATCCTTAAGCCTGCTCGATCGTTACGGTTGGCGGACAAACCAGACAGAACCAGAAAACTACTTCCTTCAACATTGATACCGTCTTGGCCGTGATCAAACGTCACACCGCCGTTTTCACTTTCGAGGAGTATGGGCGCATTTTTTTCGCCGTTTAATGAGAACGAAATCGGTGAATAGTTGCCAGGACTGATTACTATTTTTGTTCCTGGAGTTGCCACTTTCAACGCATCCCGGAGTTGATCGTCTGTTTCGACTCGAATCATCTGCAACATTCCGTTTTTACGTGAAACCCAACTTTCGTCTGCACCTGCAGTAGTTTTTAATTCAACGAGCCGTGTTTGGGCGAGAATTTGGAGATCTTTTAGCAGTTTTTCGTTTTCGAATTTTCGATGAACAAGCGTGATTCCCCAAACTACGACGATCAGTGCAGTAGAAGCTATGACAAGTTTTCGAAATACCATTTTACGGACTTCTCTACACCCTTGGAAAAACTAAACTTTGGATCGTATTTTAATAGCCTCTTCGCTTTGTCGATGCTTGCCAAAGAATGCTTGATGTCGCCAATTCGGTCTGCTCCGTGATGAACTTCAATGTCACTCACTTCGGGTTTAAATTGTGCGAGCTTCTGTTTTAAAACTTCGACCATCTCATTGAGAGAAGTGCTGTCCCCGAAAGCGATGTTATACACTTGGTTCACCGCTTCTGGATTTTGAGTTTCAGCGGCGAGGAGATTTGCCTGAACTACATTGTCGATGTAAGTGAAATCTCTGGAGATCGAACCATCACCGTTGATGGTTGGAGATTCGCCTTTGAGAAAAAGAGAAATGAATTTTGGAATTACCGCGGCGTAGGCGCCATCCGGATCTTGTCGCGGACCAAAGACGTTGAAGTATCTTAGACCAATGCACTCGACTCCATAGGTTTTCGAGAATACGTCAGCGTAGAGCTCGTTGACATATTTGGTGACGGCATATGGAGAGAGTGGCTTGCCAATGACATCCTCTACTTTGGGTAGCCCGTTACTGTCTCCGTAAGTCGAACTACTCGCCGCATAGACAAAACGACGAACGGATTGTTGTTCTTTGGCGGCGATCAGCATGTTTAGAAATCCGGTGATGTTGACCTCGTTGCTCGTTGCTGGGTCGTTGATGGATCTCGGGACCGAACCTAATGCAGCTTGATGAAGGACAATATCAATTCCCTCACAGGCTTGGTTGCAGGTTTTGAACGAACGAATGTCTCCTTCGATGGATTCGAAATTTGGGTTTGTTTCGAATGCGGCAAGATTATCTCTTTTACCAGTCGCAAAATTATCCAAGCACACGACTGAATGTCCGAGCTCTAAAAGTCGCTCAATGATGTTGGAGCCTATAAATCCAGCCCCTCCGGTGACTAAGTATTTCATTTCAGGTTTTAAAGATGATGGAGTTTTATTGGATTGCGGTGAGTATTTTACTGGCAGCGCTTCCCCATGTGTACTCACTCATGGTATCAGCGATTGCTTTCCGATTCCATGAGGTTGTTTTCATGAGCTTGAACTTAGAAGCTAAGTCCGCAATGATTCGTTCTTCGGATGGCAGTTAAGTGATTAGAGGTAAAGGAATTAACAGATGAATCGTTCACTTGATAACAGTCATGTTTTTGAGAAGAAGGGAATTATCAATATCGTCAGTTTGTTTCCCACCCATGTAAACATTCAACCAGATACTTTCTATTTTTAAACGATCAGTTTTTCGAAAAACTATATCTCTTTTTTGAAAAACCTTATGGTCATCAATCCATGCTTCTAAACGGCCATCTTTATTTCCAATACTGTTGAGCTTTATTTGTAGTCGTAATTTATACCATTGATTTTTGCTCAATAATACGTTTACGTTTTCTTCCTTAAAATACCAATCGTCACCCGTATTTCCTTCCATCTCAGCATGGTAGACATAATAGCCGATTACTGTCTTATTATTAAGAGGTCTAAAGCCTAATCTAGCAGACCATCCATTGGTGCCGTCTGAAGGACGCCCCCCCCATCCCGCGATGCCGTAGGTTCCTGAAAACCCCGGAAGTTTTCCACCATATTTTGGATTCCAGTTATTCAAAAACATGATTTCATAACTTAGGTATAGTTCTTCAGGTTCGTTGGTCCACTTGCGTGTGAACTTATATTCAGCACTTACACCGTAATGCTGATTTTTGGGAATATCCACACGTAAGCATCCTTCTCCGTCAAATTCAGACCATTTGGCATTTTTCCCATAAATGTCATTTTTAACAGAGAAGTTCTTTTGCCAAGTGTTCTCAGTCAGAAGATGAACTGATGCATTAGGAGCGCTCTTCATACATGAGCTTTGAAAAAGGACGAACAACAATGCTAGGCAAATTCTAGAGCACATTATTTGCAATCGACGTTAAGGTTTTCACGAGATGATTCAGGCTCACGGACGAATAGGTTTTATTGCGTTTACATTAATCTTTTGGTTACTTCTTGGGCTGCATTCTCCCAAGAGTAGGAATTCATCGCTTCCGCAATCTGTTTCCTATTCCAGTTGTTTTTGGTGCATTCATGTAGCTTAACGCTTAGGCATGAAATGATTTGGTCCTCCGTCTGCCCTTCAACTGGCACAGTATATCCATTGACTCCTTCATCGATGAGATGCGGTATTTCACCTACGGCAGTGGCAACGACGGGACATCCACATGAAAGAGCCTCAATAACGACATTGGGCATTCCTTCTGATTTGCTACACAAGCACAGAGTATCAGCATGTTTCATTCTTCTGGCTATTTCGTTAGGTGGTTGACGTCCAAGAAATTCAACTAGGTCATGTATCGACAGCTTTTCACAGAGCCTTATCATTCGTTCTTTGAGTGGTCCGAATCCAACGATCAAAACTTTGGCGGTAGGAGCGTTATTAGTTTGAAACTTTGCGAATGCCCTTAGCAGACGTTCCGGAGCTTTTATATCAACCAAATTCCCTACGAACAATATGGTTTGGTGAGAGTAGGGTGTTGTTTGGATTTTTTCTTCATTATAAAAGAACACTTTTTTGTTGGTTCCATTGTTAAACGCAAAAATTTTTTCTTCATTAATTCCTGCTGCAGACATGTCGTTTTTCAGTGCTTTTCCAGGGCAAAAAATGCTTGGAGCCTCTTGTAGGCACATCATCACTTTATTGGCGAATCTCTTCTGTTTTGTTCTGACACGAAAATCACTGCCCAAGACCAAAACGGAGTAATGTAAACCCAGATTTCTACAAATGGAAGCCATTGCAACAGCATCTGGGTAGACAAATCCAAGGATGATGTGGACATTATTTTGGAAGTTTGAAGTTTTCATTTTCCCATCCTCCATCTTGCATCTTGCATCTTTTATCACTCTTTCGAGTATATTTTTGACGAAAAAACGATAGGATCTCCAGTGCTGATCAATCATGACACCCGGCGTATAAAAAAATCTTGGATGATGGACCAAGATTTTTCCGACAAATTCGCACACAGGTGGCAGATTCGTTTTTCCGGGATACCATGGGACCGGAGCAATAACCTCCACTTCATGCCCAATTGTTTTGAGCGCTTCAAAATGCCTCTTATTGTATAAAGCCCGAGTCGGCTGTTTTGAATTGGGATATAGAGTACTAATTAGGAATATACGCATTGAATAGGTAAATTGCTTAGCCTAATGTCTGCCGATCAAGTTTTTCATAAAGCGATATGAGCTTGTTTTCCTCATTCTGCCAGTTATATTTTTTTTTGATCAATCTGATGCCATTCTGCCCCATTACACGCCTCCGGTCAGGATGACCGGTTAACCACTGAATTGCTCTTACAATTTGTTCCTCGTCTTCGGGATCTACTGCAATTCCAACATTATTTCGGGTGACGAACTCTTCCCATGCAGGCATGTTTGAGCATAAAATGGGAATACCATCTCGCATATACTCAAAAAATTTTGTAAGTTCTTTCTTCTCAAAGTGTTTTGTTTTCGGGAATAGTGCTAAGCCAGCTAGCCATTTGTAGTTACTAGTCAGATAATCGAGCCTTTCTCGCGAAATATTTATGCTATTATTTCCTTCAACGATGAGTCTTTCAGGATCTGAAACATTTTTCATTTTTTCATATAAATCAGCGCTACACTTCCCGGCACTATAAACCCCGATATCTGGTAAATAACTAGTTATGTTTGCATGATGGAGTGCGCCTCTATCCTTCCGTGTCGAGCCTGTATATAGGAGCCAATTGTTCGCTTGTGAAGAAATAGGACTCTTTTCAATAAATGCCTTCTTTTGTGTTTCTAACAAAATAGGGTAGTTCAGTATTTCAACCCCTTCAGGAATCCTTTCTTTGTAATATTTTTCTGCTATTAGTACGACTAAGTATTTTCTAGATATGAGCTCAAACAATAGGTAGATTTTCTTCAGGCATGGTTTGAATAGCGCAGTAACATAATTACGATTTTCGATTACGGTCACATTATCCTCATGGATGTCAAATATCACGGGTTTTCGTGTCAACAGTTTCAATAATACGCCAATAAGAATCAGCTCGGGGTCATGAAACTGATATATATCAGCCTTCACTTTGTATGCTTTCCATCCAATCAATATTGGCGCGAAGATGAACCTTGTCAGTTTGTTGTTGAATTCTGGGAATGGTATGATCCGCACAAGATCACAAGTATTCTCTTCTTTAATTTTAGCGATGAGAATGACCTCATATCCTGCTTTTGACAAACCAATACATTGTTTCCAAAGTATTCTAGTATCAAATGCGTTATGAACTGAACTAAAGTGACAAACTTTTATGGTGATACAAAGGGGTATGCATTTTTAGGGAACGTATTCTACATGAAACAAAATACCTTATAACTTGGTGTTCTCAGGTCGCTGATTGCTAAGCTCTGGAATAGCTGAAAATTTTCTAGAATCAGGTCTATTTAGTAGTCCCCATAAAAAACCGGAACCCCAACTAAAATGTATGATTGGGAAAATGAAAAAAGTCAGAACACCTTTTTTAAAATTCGATTTTCTAATCGATGATAATGTTGCTACTGATAGTGCCAGGACATAGGATACTGGGGTTATCATAGATGTGAAAAAAAACGCGTAAGCAATGTATGCTAATTCTGGTTGATTTAGGTATATCGCTATTCCTATAAATGATAATATCGTTGAAATGAGAAGCCCAGAAACTAAAAAGGGTGCTGCCAAATGTCTTAATTTCAACTTCCCACCTAGTTTATACATCAAACGAGTCTTCCAATACCCATATTGCAAATATTGTTTCCACAGTTTCGGTATTGAAGCACGATTATGGTATTTTGATTGAATTTTAGGATCTAACCATATTTTCCCTCCTAACATCCGTGTTCTGTAATTGAACTCGGAATCCTGAGTTCTGAGAAAATACTCATCGAATAGGCCATACCGTTGAAAGGTCTCCTTCCTCCAGCAACCCAAATAAACAGTATCTACCTCTTGAGCTTCTTTAGCATAATGGAATTTAGCCCCACCAATTCCAAATGGATGGCTAGTCGCAACTCCTATAGAATCCCCCAACAAAGAATCTGATACGCAATCCATCCGCCCACCGACATTATCAGCATTGGTATTTTCCATAACCTCAATGCACTTTGTAAGGTAATCTAGTGCAGCTACAGTGTGCCCGTCCATGCGAATGATAATTTCACCTCTTGCATGCCTAATTCCAAGATTCATCGCGGGTGGAACAATTTTCTGAGGGTTGTCGATTACCCTCACTGATACGCTAGTCGACTCTGATAGACTATGAATGAGGTCGCGAGTTTTATCGTCACTCATCCCATCAATAATGAGAACTTCATAGCGCTCGGATGGATAGTCTTGCTCCAATATTGCTCCAAAGCTGCGTTCAATAAAAGCAGCCTCATTGCGGATCGGCATTATTACCGAAATAAAAGGATAGATTTGTTTGCTCAGGTTTTTCTAAAGCTTAATAAGTTTGTGGCCTATGTAAATTGGGAGACCCCAAAATGTTCCATCAACGAGTTCTTCAATTAGCTCTAATTTCATACGTTTATAGCGCTTTTTCAGGAATGATCTGCTCTGGCAGAGTGTATTTCCCCAATGTCCTTTTAAACGTTTGCCGCTGTAGGAATAGATGAGCGTATTCAAGAGCATTCTAAAGCCATAATAGGATTGCTTTTCAAAGGATAAGAGTCTTTGTAATCCAAAGCCAAGGCCATGAGTAGTAAGGATGACTTTTCCAGTAGATTTTAATACTCTTTGCCACTCTTTAATCGCGATTTCTTCGTCCGTGTAAGGAAGAGCAACAGCACATATTATAGTGTCAAATGATTCGTCGTCGAAGGGTAGTTTTTCCGCCCCTGCTAGTTTCACGTTGAAACCTAAATTTGATGCTTTGTTAACCAATTCTCTGTCGATCTCAATTCCTGTGCAATTAGCTCCATTTTTGCTCAACAAAGTCATGATGTGTGCACCCCCGAATCCCACGTCCAGAACATCTTCTCCGCGTTTAACTTCTTCAGTGAGGAATTTGAGCCTCCTGTTGTAGTTAGATTTGGTCGGCATGCTTTTAGCGGAAATTAATCCAGTAGAGTTTACTCGTGAAGTGTAACATTAGTATCACAAAAATTGCACTAGATCCTATGAAAATTGCACCTCTTTTTAGAAGCCATGATGGAGAGAAATAGCCTGGGTTTTTGATCGAGTATAGTTCTTTTACATTCATGGCAAATGCAGTGAGCACACCCACGTAGACATAATTATCGTTGTGGTAAGGTCGGTTCTGGAAATAGAGTCCTATGCATAGAGCTACAAGGATGCCGATGTTAGTTTTTGCGAACGTGATCATCTTTTGATCTTCTTTAGAATCTGGGGTGCAGCGTAGTAAATAGATATTTTGTAGAAAAGAGATGAAGATTGCTCCGATGGCAGCAGTAAATCCAATTATTCCTGCCTCAACAAGTAGCATTAAAAACGAATTATGAAGTGGCATTTTTTGTCCGACACGATCATAAGATCTGCCTATACCAACCCCTTGAATTGGATTAGATTTGAAGATATGCAGACCGTCTGTTATGGCCATCACACGCTTTTCCACACTTCTGTCTGATCCGATATCCCCTCCCCAGCGCACTGAAGCCCCCATGCCCGCGATAAGTAAAATTGGCAAAACAGCAAGTGTGATCCACTTGCGTTTCCATGAAAAAAATGCTCCTCCTATACCTCCAGCCATGATGAGTATCGCTTGCCGACTGTCAGTCCAAAGTAGCACATTCATCATCAAAAGGAATAGCGCTGAGTATGTGATCAACCTAAGTAGATTATTTTTGTATATGCGGATAAATGAAAGGGTAATGACCATGCCGATGCCACAGACCGTTCCCATTTCATTTGGACCACTGAAGATGCCGAAAGCTCTTACTTGCCTAACTGTTGAGCCGTCAGGAGCCTGGCGCATAAGAGGATCAACTCCGCCAAATCCCGTGCCAGTGAAGTGTTGTTTTGTGCAGTGAATGCATAAGAAGGTTAGACCAATTAGTAGGCAGTTTAATAGTAGTTCATAATCTTTTTGAGACCTCACGAACAAAACCACCATTGTAAATGGCAAAATACGTTGGAGCATCATCATAAAGGTTGAAGGAGCTTCTGAAGGAAAAGTAAGTATTAAAATGGACCAAAGACCTAACAATAGCCACAATTGAGGGCAGTCTGTCAGTCGTTTTTTACTACCTGTTTTAAAAAGCTCAGTAAATAGTAAATAGATTCCGCCCAGCATGATGATATCCATAGGATGAAAGGACTTAAGAAGTGGCAACCAATCCTGTGGACGTATAAACAAAAATATTATGTAGGTTATAGTTATGAACAAACCCATCCTTTTATCCTAACGCTAGATTATTATACATCTCGGAGTAACGTTCGACCATTTGAGTGAGGCTAAATTCCTTTTGCATTTTTTTACGAGATCGCGCTTTTAGCAAAGAAAGTTCTCGAGGATTGTTGATTAAACGATGGATCAATTGTGCCCAATGAAGAGAGGTGCATGTTCCGCTTACTTCCCTTGTAAAGCCATTCATCCCTTCCTCTACTACATATAGATTTCCTTCCAGTGGGGAGGCGATGACGGGAATTCCGCAGGCGTTTGCTTCCAGAATTGCATTTGCCATTCCTTCTCCCCAAAGAGATGGAAGTAACAATATGTCGGATGATCCATAAATCATAGGCATATCATCACGATAACCTAAGAAGTGAACATTTTTCTCAATTTTTAGCTCCTGAGTTAATCTGATTAAACTTCCTTTGTCGTCACCTGTGCCCGCCAATAATAAATGACAACTGCCGGGTCTTCTGTTGTTGAGTTCATGGATAACTCTAATTGCGAATTGTTGGTTTTTGCGCCTTTCTAAGCGGCCTGAACAAAGTAGCAAAAATGAGTCTGGAGAAATGCCTCGTAAGTTCTTGAAAGCTTTCTTTTTTTCAGAAGATATGGGTTTATAAAAAGTTGTATTAACTCCATTGGGGATCACTGATATAACTAAGCTGGGAAGACTGTATGCATGCCTTGTTTCTGCCAGAAGATTTTCAGACACCACTGTAACCAAATTAGCTTTCTTAATCAACCAGCGAGAAACCCAACGGTAAATGACCTCTTTTAAAGCAAAACCATGTTCCCCATGAATCCATTTCATTCCAGGTAGTAGCAATCGAACTATACCACCCCAAATCAATGGGGCGTGGTTATGGGTGTATAAGATTCTAACTCGTTCATTTTTGAGTATTGTTTTTAGTTTAAGAAGGGCTGCTAAACTGATCCCCTTTTTCTGATTCAAACAGTAGACTCGAATAGAACTTGAAAGTCTTTTTGCCAAGCATCCTTCACTTCGAATACATATGATGATCTGTTCGAATTGATCGGAGTTTTTAGCAATTGTATTGGATACATTGACAACTCCGTTTTCCATTCCCCCCTGATTCAATGATAGCAAAAGGTGGCAAATTTTGTCTTTTCGATGAGGAGTTCCTGTCATGGTGCTCAAAGCTATCTTTCCAGATACAGTTTCGTGTAAGAGTCTACCATATTATCCAACGTGAAGTTTTCTGAGACGTAATTGTACGACGCCGATCCCAAATTTTTCAGATTAGTTTCTCCAGAAAGAACTTCCTCCAATTTATCCGCCCAAACCTCAGCATTTTCTGAGTGAACCAATATACCGGTCTCGTTTTCAATTATCAGCTCAGGTATTCCTCCAACTTTTGAAGCTATGCTGGGGGTTTTTTGAAATGCGGCTTCTATAATTACGCTTGGCAAGGCCTCTGTTTGAGAGGGTAAAAGCAATGCGTCTGTCTTTAGATATAAATCTAGGATGTCTCTTTTATATCCTAGAAAAATGGTGTGTTTTTCAAGCTTGAGCTTTGAGGTGAGTGTTTCGAGTCTTTTTCTTTCAGTTCCGACACCTGCGATCAAAAACATGAATTTATAGCCCTTTTTCTTCAGCAGGGCAAATGCATTTAAAACTATGTCAACTCCCTTTCCAGGTATCAGTCTTCCTGCGTAAAGAAATGTGGTTGTTTCATTCTCATGTAGACGCTTTGGTTCTTTCGAAGGAGGTTTTAATCCGTTGTGTATATACATCGTTTTACCTTTTGGTACCCCTTTTTTTAAAAGTCGATTAACACCTTCTTTGTATACCATGGCAATTTTGTCTACATAGTGAGAAGTCCATCCCAGTTTAAATCTAGCGGTTTTAGGTAAGAAAGGAATTGGTATTGAGGTTTTCGAATCTTTTACTTCGTTATGCTGGTGGAAAACAGTGAATGGAATTTTCGCGAATGTGATTTGTGAAATGATTCCGGTGACAACAGGGAGCAAAGGACTTGAAAAATGAAAAGCAATCGTTCCAATTGAATACTTCCTCATCTGTTTTAAAACAGCAAAACTGATTGTGAAAATTGATTTTCGAGAGTGTGCATCTGCAGGTTTACTTCGCCACCCTTCAACAATAATCAGTTTGACTCCTAGTGCTTTAAACTTTTCTACATAAAATGAGGAGGGTGAAATTGGAAGAATAAATGATATCTCGACTTTTTTACCTCTCAATTGTTCAGATAATTGCAGGAAAAAATTTGAGACAAGACTTTCTCCTCTGAAATTGTAGTCGCAGACTAAAAGTAGTCTATTTATCATTTTTTATTTGTTACGATGTAGCAGCGCATATGCCCTATAGAAGAGTCGGGAAGTAGCATTTTAAGAATTTTCCCAAATATCGATAATATAGGTTCATTTTTTTCACTATAGTGACCCGCCAGTCTTCCAAAAGTTTGTATCAATCCTTCATCAGGAAGAAAATTGAAATCTTTGACTAAATGAAATGATGATGTCTTCAACAGTTCCAACATTTGTGTGCGAGTAAAATTGTATTGATAAAAAAACCAACCGTTTTGAGCATAATTGATGTCTGCCGACCATTTTTTTACTGTTGTAGAGTATGCTTTTGAATAGGACTTACCATTTGTGTTTTTGCCTAATATTTTACGTAGAATTAGAGAAGTTCTTAATCTATGAAAAGGATAGTTGATGATCCTAATTAGTTTTCGAACTGATGCGCGATCTGGAACCGTAATTATTGCTGTACCGTCGGTTTTTAATATTCTGCGGAACTCCTTTAAGATTTGGACCGGACCTTCTACTACGTGTTCAATTGAACCGAGTGCAATAAGGGAAGAAAAGCTATTATCATCAAAAGGCATTTTGCGCATGTCTCCAGAGGCAAATTGGCCGTCCGGGATATATTTTTCTGCTTCTTTACACAACTTTTCACTCCAATCCAAACCTGTGGCTCTCCAACCTTTTGAGATTAGCCAACCTACCCACCTTCCGTCACCTGATCCCGCCTCTAAAACGTGTCCTTCCGGTAAATATTTGAGGAAAGTAGCAGCGAGGGGATAATTGTCGCACCTATCAATCAGGCTTTTCAGGTTGCCATCTTGAAAGGTTTTTTCGAAATAGTTTTGCACGCTCATAGCTGTCCAAATTTTCTAGTTTAGATTTTTTGCATTGATGAGAGAATTTTATGTGAAATATTCTCGGTGCTGTGTTGAGAAAGTTTATCAAGATAGGTGTTTGACATTTCAGACGTGAGTTTTTGTTCGACTATAAGTTTTATCGTTTGGGCGAGCAATTGAGCATCTTTTTTATCAACAACGTATGCAAATTTTTCTAGTTTAGCCTGTTTCACGAATGATGTAGTTCCTGGGCCGCAGACTAACATAGGTTTTCTCGCCTTAAGATATTCAAAAGTTTTTGTTGGGTATAGTGTTTGAGTTTGTTTATCGTTTTCAAAGTCAAAAGAAACTGGGTTGAACAGGATGTCAGCTGAAGCTTGTAACCCTGCAACGTCGCTTGAATGTTCAAGATTCACAACGGTCAATCGTTCACCATTCCAAAGTCCATAGGATTTTAGCGTTTTCTCAGTTTCGGGAGATGATATTGTAAGTTTCGGATTTAGCTCTTCGATATGGTGGAAGCTTTCGAGGAGAAGCTTTATAGGGTCAAATGTTGCTCGATAAATTTGCCCTGTGTACACAATATGTGTTCCGTTATGATTCCATCTTGATTGAGGGGGTGGGAGATCGAACGGGTAACGAACAGAATGGGGAATTATTTTTAGTTTATTACGACATTTAGGATATTTTTCCAGAAAATGATCTCTCAAAGCGGGCGTGAGCACGTATACTTTTTGTGCTCTCTCGATAACTTTACTTTCGTAGTATTTGGAGATTGCGCGTTCAATTCTTCGCCATCTTGCTTCAGGCCACGTATCTAAAAAATAGGGAAAAAGCGGGATGTCATGCTTTATCGAAAATAAATAACTAGCAATCATGTAGGGCGTTCCGGGAAATACTGACAATACTGCACTGCTATTATGCTTTTTGTGAACTAATTTTGCCTTCCCAATTACTCTTGGTATGATACTCAATCCAATCGGATCTAATTTCCTTATTATTTTATTATTTGGTCTGAGGCGGTAATGTTCAAATTCCACTTGGTTGGCATATTTTTCACCGATTTCCGCCAGTGATAAGACTGTCAAATTTTGATCCATGAGAGAATCGATCAGATTTCCCATGACAGTTGGAGTTCCTCCTACAGAAGGGGGAAAACGCTGAGAAAAAATAAGTAGCTTATCACTCTTGTGTGACATCTAAAATTTTAAATAGGAGAGAATAAGGTAAGCGATAGTTTTATATTTGAGGTTTAGCTTTGAGGCGATTTTGAAATATTCGCGAGATTCCTTAACTTGATCTTTTTTCATTAGTCTCCAACCGACTGAGAAATTCAATTGTGCAAGTCGTTTGCGAAATGCCTGATATTCAGATTTTAATGAAAAGTAACCTGGAAAATCCCATTTGCTAAGAATCTCTATTTGAGCTCTATCAATACGTAAATTATCGCGTGTAACATTGCTATCATGCAGCCTGCGTTTGACTAAGGTTTCATTTATCCAGCAAAAATTGAGCTTTTCACTCATTCTTAACCATAGGTCATAATCCTGTCCTCGTCTTAATTTAGGGTTAAAGCCATTATGCTTTGCTATTGCTGACCTTTTTACGACTACAGTTGAGGTTGTAACAATCGGGCACTCCATTAAAAGCTTATTCAGTAATGGTTCATAAAAGTAGGCTATTTCATTTTGGCGATAGTGTGGAGCGTTGAAGAGCAAGGAGTTCTCAAGACGATTCGATTGTGAAAATTTCCCTGTCAGTGTGTCCATATTAGAAAAGGATGAAAATGAGAGATCATACGATTCATCACTGAGTGCTGAATGCTGTTTCTCCAAGAAATCCTGTTCCCATAGATCATCCGCATCCAGGAACGCAATTAGTTTACTGTTTGCTACATCAAGACCTCTATTGCGAGCAACAGCACTTCCAGAGTTTTCTTGAGATATTACGCGTATCGGCCCATCTATTTTGGATGCGATATTGAGTGTACTATCGGTAGAACCGTCATCGATTATAATTATTTCTTCCGGTTGTCGAGTTTGATTAAGCACACTCTCAACAGTTGATCTCAGAAAACTCGCAGCATTGTAGGCAGGAATAATGCATGATATGGTCATATTGTGAGAAATCGATCTAGTTTAGAGAAAAGCAGATTTTTTATTCTGTACAAAATGATCCATATCTTTCTTGTCTTTTCAGATATGATACACCTTAGCATAATCAAAAGAGGTGCTTTTCTAACTAAAGAATAGTTCTTCATGTATTTTTTGCTGCGACCGTTAAAGTGGAGTGCTGCCAATTCAATTTTTTCTTCGGTTTTTGAATCGATTAAGAATCGCTTTTTTTCATATTTTCGAATACTTTTAATACCATTTTGTTTATCGAATAAAACAGCTCTACTCCCGCTTTCGTATAATACTCTGTCGTTTCGTATGTTATAATCCCAAATTTCATCAAAGAGTTCTGCATTAATCGTTACAGCCATTTCGATAATCCTTTTTCGATACATACCCCAAAATGTCATATCACAGATTCCACATTCATTCATTCTTGTGAGCATATCATTCTGCATTGATTCTAATAGGGAGAGATTATATTTGTATTGATCGATCACGAATTCGCAGTATTCTGTCAATAGATTAAAATTTGAAAAATAGACAGCATGTCCTGATGTGAGACGAGGTTCATGGTACAGCGCAATCGAGCCATTAGGAATTATAGTTTCCAATTTTGATATGTTTTGAAAAATCAACATATCACTATCTATAACTAAAAATCTATCGATTTTATGCTTGAGACAAAAATCCTCAATTACAAACCATCTAGCTAATGCATTGAATTCGAATCTTATGGAATGCGTACTTAAGTGTTTGTAAACGTTTTCCAGTTTGTTTCTGTGATCAAGATAATCAGCTTCATTATGGTATTCACATATTGCCGAAAAAAAACTGTTTGAATCGTTTCCGATGAGAATGATTCTTCGATTTGGATTCGAGTGTTTAGCAGTTAAAATCGTGTATATCAAGTATGTTGAAGCACCACGATGGTGAATTATGATAGGACAAGACATTGCTAAATGTGTTAGTGTAAGGATACTAATTGTAGAAGATTAATGCTAATGTTTTTTTAATAATATTAGCTTTCTAGTGAATTATAAAAGATTTCGAATAGAACTATTTGCCATAGTTGCTTGCCTAGATCTTTCTGACCATCTTGATGTGCCTGCCAGTGTTGTTTTAATTGATTCTTGCAAATCTTAGTTTGAGTGATGGCTTTTGAATCAAACAAAATTTGATATGAGAAATCTTTTAATTCATCACGAATCCATTCTCCTATAGGAACTGGCCAGCCTTGTTTGCGCCGATATAATAGCTTCTGGTCAAGATATGGTTCCAGTGATTTTTTTAGCAGAAATTTTCCATGGCCATTTTGGATCTTTGCAGAATCAGGAAGTCGGGTAGTGTATCTCGAAAATTGATCACCAAGAAATGGCACTCTGAGTTCTATAGATGCACCCATACTCATCTTATCAGCTTTCATGAGAAGAATTGCAGGCAGATTCACGTTTGTGTCTAAATACAGTAATCTTTCCTGAATGCTTTGCGCATTGTTTTTCCACCGATCAATCATCTCATCTGATGTCTGCCAATGATTAAAAGGTTCCAAGATATTTGGTGGATAGTCGGCTAATAATTTAGCTACATCATGATAATTCCATCCTAGGTTCTCCTTTTTTAAAAGCCAAATTTCTGGAGGAATCGATAACGCATTCGGCCAATTTTTAAGTCCATTTAGAAGCCTTTTAATTCTGGAACCACGTTCTGTTCTAATTAGATGCCTTAATCGTTCTAAAGGTTGAAGGGAACAATGTGCTTCGTTTATACGATTAACATAGCCTCCAAGCATTTCATCGGCTCCTTCTCCTGAGAGTAGGACTTTGACATAATCTTTCGCGTAATCACATATGCGATACATTGCAGGCATAGCAAGATCACATATTGGTTCATCCATGAGGTAGATCGACTTTTTGGTCAGATTTAAATACTCAGAAGGAGCGATCGTTACTTCGTGGTGTTTGGTCTTATAGCGTTTTGCGACCTCTCTAGCATATTCAAATTCACTATATCCGGGTCGATCAAATTCGACAGAAAATGTGTTAAGTGCTCCAGAGTATTCCCTTGTTGCAATAGCTGTAACAGCACTTGAATCAACTCCGCCAGATAGCAGAATCCCTACTGGAACATCACTTTGTAAGTGTGTACGTATACTTGAACGAAATTCATATTCCATCGAATCCGTAGTTACTGGAGCATCTTTTGTTAAGTGTACATCGAGTCTCCAATATCGTTTAGGAACACAATTCGTTATATTTCTATAAGAAACTGTTAGAAAGTGCCCAGGCGGTAGTTTCTTGATTCCCTGAAAAATTGTCAATGGATCTGGTACCGCACAATTCCAAAGATAATGAGCAAGTGCTTGCTGATTGATCTTTCTAGTGGCGTCAGATAATTGTAGGATGCTCTTGATTTCTGAACCAAATGCGAATGTATCCGAGCTACATGAATAGTATAGTGGCTTTATTCCAAATCTATCACGTGCAAGGAAAAGCTCTTCGCTATCGGAATCCCAGATGGTTATCCCAAACATTCCTTCAATCTTCTCAAGGCATCTACTCCCCCATGTTTCATAGGCGTGTAAGACTGTTTCACAATCTGAATTTGTAGAAAAAGTATGCCCGCGATCTATCAATTCTTTTCGAAGTGATTGGTAGTTATAAATTTCACCATTAACCACACAAACAACTTTACCGCATTCGCTGAAGAAAGGTTGTTTTCCACCTGCCAAGTCTATGATACTTAGACGACGCATCCCAATTGCAACAGACAATTTGGAGTCGACGTAATAACCAGCATCATCTGGACCACGGTGAATGATTGCATCGCACATAGCAATCAACTCATCCTGTAATTGCTCTTTGTTTTTGTTTAACCCAATCTGTCCTGCAATTCCACACATGATTACTAATTCACGAATGTCTTGAGACGTCGTTTTAACTTTGCGAGGAGACTTGTATGACGAGTCGTCATTGTTTTAAATAATTTCAATTCAGTTTGGGGATCGGGTTTCGAAACTTTTGGATGTTCCAAAGGAAAATTCATCGATTTAGTTTTAGCATTTGCGAAAAAGTAGTCTTTGTTTCCAGTATGTGTGGCAGAGGGATCAAATCCAATATTTGAAATTAAGTTTTGGTTAGGAACGATGCAGTAGCTGCTTTGTCTCCACATGGCGTAAAGCCACATATAGTCCCAAACATCCTTGCGGTAGAAATGCCTATCAAATGCATTTTTGTAATGATTGGCTAGTTCTATAGATTCTAACCATTCATGTAACCAATTGGATTCTCGAACTGATTCCCAGTCAGGTGTAGATATATCGAATTGACTCCAAGCTCTTCTCCAAGTCGCCCATCCCCATATCTGTGCATATTTGGACAGATAATAAGAGTTATTTGATGTATCTCGGATTCCCAAATTAGTGCCAGCTATCATCCCAATTTGGGGTTCATCCTTGTATTTCTCTAATAATCCATCACAAAATTGGAAAAAAGATGGATGGGGAAGGCAGTCGTCTTCGAGGATTATGGTTCGGTCAACTTGCCCTAGTACCCAGGAGATACCCGTTGCTGGTCGAACTCCACACCCAAGGTTATTATCAGTATAATTTCTTGAAACTTCGCCATCGATTTGGAATTCATCACATAATTTGCGAACTTTCTTGCAGTTTTCTAAATCGAGTGGATGGTTGTTACGCGGACCGTCTGCTATTATGAATACTCGTTTTGGTTTGGCTTTTTTGATGCGATCCAAAACGAGTTTAGTCTTGCTCGGCCGATTAAATACTATAACAGTTACAGAGGAATTAGGCTCCATTTTATTCTGGTAATCCGGAGGGAATTTCAAGATTACATATTTTGTTTTTAACAAGATTCAAAGATTTTTTGTCTAGGGATTCTAATTTCAAAGTTGGTGAGTTTCCCATGTAACCAGCCCAATATGAAAAAGTTGAAGGTGGTCCTATAATTAGATTGCAATGAGATAATAAAATAAGGTCTTCAACCGCAGAACTAAATGGTGATACTATTGCATTTATGTCTGAGAATTCACTTTCTGAAATATTCTCGTTTGAACATATTACAAAACATACATTCTCAAATGAAATTTGTCTAATAAATGAAATGTAATCTCTAATATCCCAAAAATATCTTCCATTTTCAAAATCTATGTAATCACCTCTTCGAATGTGTATCCCTAATAACTTATTATTTTTCGGAATTTTTTTAGAAATAAATCTGCTTACAAGTGTATAATGATCTGAGTTGAAAGATAATTCTCTATTGATAATGGAACGATGCTTCAGTTTTAAATTATTTTTACATCTCGGCCACCCGTGATTCGTTATAATAATATTATTACTAATCAGAGTTTGCAGTTTCTCATATGTGTCTAGATAATAGCTTGAGTATCTACTATTGATATCGAATATATCACTATTTGTTTGAAATGAAAGTTGACGTCTAAACGGAAGTTTCCCCAAAGCCTTAAAAGTTTTTAGTGCAAAATGATGACCTTTAGTGAAGGAAAAAACTCGTTTATTTGAAGGTTCGTGACTAATATCTAGTTGACAAAACGGATTATTTTTTAATCTTGGAAAAAGGTTTTTGTAGCTAGATAAACCCAAATTCAAGTAAGGGATTTGATGTTCAATACAAAATCCCATGATGTCCGCACTAGTGAGCAATCTATTGCAAAGCTGTCCTATATTCCATGTATTTATAATCATCTATTACCTGAGGCATGATTTATCTTTCGTAAAACCTTTTGAAAAAATCCAAACTTAGGCCTGAATCTCATACCAATATCATTAACCCAAGGTAGTTTGCATTCTATGTCTTTTTCAAAAAATTTCGGTTTTTGGGGGAATTTGTATGATTTCCATCTGCTATAAAACAAATCGGCATCAGATTTTTGAGTGTTATTTATCCGCAACTCATCAATATGTTCAAGATGATTTATGCGTTCTCCTTTTAGTTCAACTATTTCATATCCGCACCTACGTATTTTGAAAGATAAATCTATATCTCCATAATATGTTCTATAATCACTCCACCAGCCAACCAGATCGCCAAGCCATTTGCGAGTAATCCCCATATTGCAGTACAGTATGCCTTCAGCATAATCAACCCGATATTCCTCAGTTGACCATCTAATTGGAATAGAAACTTGGCCAATTAGTTTATTTTCATCAAGTTTGATTACTGCTTTTTCTAAACAATTCCCAAGACAATACGCATCATCATTAATGTGAGCAACATATTCTGCTCTAGCTAAAGAAAACGCTTTGTTAAAAGCAGCACATGCACCCTCCAGTGATCGTTCACCAAGTAGTAAAATATCTTGTTGTGACGCTAACCACTCCCTTGTTCCATCGGTAGAACCTCCGTCGACAACGATTATTTCGTAGGAAAGGTTTCCAACAGATTGCCTGATATGCTCTATGCATGTCGGAATAAGATCAAATCTGTTGAATGTACCAAGCACTACTGATAATTTTGGTTTGTTCATTTATTGAAGGTGACTATAATCAAAAATTTAGTTGTATATGTTCAAGAAATGTAAATTGTTTTTAAATTGTTTATACATGATTGCTCTATTCGGGGATTTGATAAAATAAGCTCATAATAAATTGAGACTCATGAAATGCCTTTAAAAAAATATACGAAGGTTGACATGCTATGAAGTAATTTTGAGGTAGATATGGATTACATTATCGATGTTATTGAAAATAAAAGCTCCTTATGTGGTTTCAGGTTTCGGTTATTCCTAGTTTGAGAAGAAAGTCTAAGTTGCGAATAGAATTTGGGATATCTTTCACTTCTATTGACCTTTTGCTGACTCCTTTAGAAAACGCTCAAATGCTGTGTATTCGCGGATGAGGAATTTTCTTTCAATACCTTTGATTCTAGATATTTTAAATAGTTTATTAATGTAATGTTGCAGTCCTATTCGCGTAGGAAAATTCTTCCCCTGTAGCTTATTCATCACATGAGAAGTGTAATTTATCGATTCTGATAGGTTCAAAAGATACTCAAGAGTAATTCGATTACTGGGTATAAGATGTTTTAACTCTAGGTCTACAAAAACTCCCGACCCGTAACCAGATTTAACTGTAAGAAACACCATATGACTGTCCCCGCAAGATGATAGGGAGGAACCTTTCCGATCCAGAGAAAGTGCGGTTACATCGCACTCAAACAATTTTGATACTTCGGTAGCACATTCTTTTCTAATACATAATCCTGCACCACAAGGATATGAATCATTGTAGGTCAGCAAGTTTGACCAATAGTCCGACGTATTGTTACGGATTGCCAATTGCCCCCAATAAGGTTTAGTCCATTCTTCAGGTTCCTTTTCAAAGATCGGAGATATTCTTCCCGAACCCCATATTCCAATTTTTGGCCATTCGTTTGATATATTGATTACTGTTTCAAGATAGTTGGGAGACAAAACATTATCATCATCTACAAAGACAAGCAAATCTCCTACCGATTCCTTGATTCCCCTTAACCTAGCTGGTGTTAAGCCCAAATTGTCTTCTCTTATGTGTCGAGCGTTGTTGTGCCATGCGAGGTCGTAAATCACTGATACGTCTTCTTTTGAGGCGTTGTCTACTACTAGCAATTCCCATAGTTCCTTAGGTAAGTTTTGCTGATTCAAAGCTTCTAATACTTGTTTTAAGTATTCCTCTAGTGGGTTATGCGTGCAAATGATGACAGAAATTTTCATAAAAATTTTGGTTTTATTGATTTTTAGCAAATTGATTTAATTGCGTATTAGTGCGAATGTATTTGCGCGCACATCTTTCACTTGCCATCCGTCTGTTATAAAATGTGATAAATGCTTATAAGCTTTAGGATAGCTTACTAAGGTAGGATGAATTTCTATAATTATCAGTTTAACTGTTATTGGTATGTCAGTGGGTTTAATAACTAATTCACCACCCTCAATATCACATATTATAACTGTAGGTTTTAAACCCGATTTTGAAACTATATTTGGTAAGGTATCGCACTCAACTTCAATAGTATTACTTGAGTCAGTCGAACTGATTCTGTTTAACCAAAACGAATTGCTGTCAAGAAATTGAATTTTGCCAGTAGTGTTAGACACCGCGCACTGTATTAGATTTGGAACCCGATTGTTTTTTGAATAGTTTATTTCCAATTTTTTAACAGTTTTTGGATTAGCCTCCACAACGCAATAATTTGTTATATTTTTCTCTTTTAATAGAAAAAGAGATATAAAACCTAAACCTGATCCAAGTTCCAAAATATGGTCATCACTTGAAACATAGATTTTTGCTAATTCTAATTCACTTCTTTCGTATGAATTGTCAAAAAAACTATTCTTTATATTAGTATCAACGTGGGATATATCTAGAATAACGCTATTGTAATTGTAATTATATACGTGCTTAAAAAATGCTTTTTTTCTATTTATTTGTAATATTGCATTCTTTGCTGCGTGCACGGCTGTCTTTATTGTTTTAAACATATCCTTAGTTGCTGATGATTTTCCAGTGAGATGATAAGCTTATGGGGCCTTTTCCACTATGTGGATTCTTGTATTCATCATGTATTCCAGAGTTTAAAATCTCAAATTTTAGCACGGGATACCTCGGCCAATCTAACTCAATATTCTCACCTAATAATCTAGCCGAAATCTCGTAATGACCAGGCGTTAATGGCAATTTTCGAACTTCTATGTGAAACTCAATGTTTTCTCTTTGGCAGGAAAAATAAATATCTGAATAATCACTGTAAGATATAAACAAAATAGTTCCAGTTGATGTTGAAATTGAATAACCTAAGCTAATCTTAGATATAGGTTTCTTTGAGCAATTTTCTACAGAAATAGATAATGTGAAAGAACAATTGGTTCTTAATGATTGGTTCGATAAAATTTTAACATTTCTAATCCTTAGCATGCCGTTTCCTGAACGATCCTTATTTGTTGATAATGCATTTAATATCTGCTTATTATTTATAAAACCAGTATACTTTTTCAGTATGTCATTGACGGGGCCGTTTTCAAAAATCGTTCCATTATTTAATAATATTGCTCTTGAACAGAGATTTTCAACTGCACCCATATTATGACTTACAAATAGAACTGTTCTTCCTCGGTCAGCTATATCTTGCATTTTGCCAAGACATTTATTCTGAAATTCGATATCACCAACTGCCAAGACTTCATCCACTACAAGTATTTCCGGTTCAAGATGGGCAGCGATGGCGAATCCGAGGCGTACTCTTTGTCCCGAAGAATAACGCTTAACAGGTGTATCGATGAATTTTTTGATGCCTGAAAAATCGACGATTTCATCAAACTTTTTGTCAATTTCCCACTTCCGCATTCCGAGAATACAGCCGTTTTGGTAGATGTTCTCACGTCCGGTTAACTCTGGATGCATACCGGTGCCCACCTCAAGCAGGGCTCCAACTCTACCTCTTATTTCGGCGAATCCGATGGAGGGTTCGGTAATGCGGCTGAGGATTTTAAGAAGGGTGGATTTTCCTGCTCCATTTCTACCGATGACACCTACTACTTCACCTCTGTTTACTTCAAAAGATACGTCATTAAGAGCCCAGAGTGTTTCTTCTTCGGTGGGAGGACGCATTTGTTTCTCCAGCCACTCGAAAGGGGAGGTTAGCGTATTTTTAAGCTTTCCTCCTAAAGTTTTAGCTGGAGGCTGGTTGGTACCGATACGATAGCGTTTGCCAAGGTTTTCAACGCGGATCACTGTTTCGCTAGTGCTCATTGTGATTGAAGATGGTAGTTAGAAGATGGGAGATAGGAGTGGCTGTACTATTTTCTCTTTTCGGTGGAATTGATTAATCCTGAAATGAGCTTGCCAACTGAAATGCACTCTCTGATCAATGTTGATGTTTGCTCTGAAAGATACTCGTAGTTGTCTTGTATGACGTAGAGTAACGAACGAGTTTCTCCGCATGATGCCCTACCAATGTTATAAAATTGAATTTTCTCTTGAATATGGGTTCTTTCAAAGCCCTCTGAGATATTTGTCATTGTTGAAACTGCTGATCTTTGGATTTGAGAAGATAATCCAAAATCGTTTTTCAACTGGTCTGAACGAGTAATGGAATAAATGTTAGATACAAGTAATCGTGCCTTTTGCCACGCTTCTAGATCTTCAAATTGCATATCTTGTTTAGGAGTTGGCTTGTTGGAGTCGGAAGTTTGCAGACTGAGACCATCTTCCATCTACTTACTTCAATCTTCGTTTTCCTACAATAAATCCACGATTGTGCGTTCGGTTTTGCGGAACATAAACATGCCGCTGATGGTCATGATAACCACAATGCTAATAGGCCAGAGCATATAGAGTTCAGGTCCTTGGCCGACCCCAATTAGACTCCACCTAAAGCCTTCGCATACGTAGAACATGGGGTTGAGTTTGAGGAGCCAGAGCCATTCAGGGGGGAAATTCGTAGCGAGGTAGGCAACTGGGGTAATGTACATGGCAGCTTGTGTGCCGTATTGGACGAGGAATTTCATGTCGCGGAATTGAACAGTGAGACTAGCTGTCCAGGTACTTATCGCCAAGGTTGTGAAAACGGCGAGGGCGAGATAGGGGAGTATCGCAAGCCACTTAAGGCTAGGGTAGTAACCCCAGGCAATTAACATGATGACTAAAATACTGAATGTGGCTAAGAAATCTACAATTCGGCCAATGATGTAACTGGCTGGGAGAATCATTCGTGGGAAATAAACCTTAGAAATGACGTTCATTTCTGTGACCAGGCAAGCGGATGAGAGTTGGGACGCATTTTGAAAGAAGGTCCAGGGAATGAGAGCGGAATAGGTGAGCAGAGGGTATGGAATACCTCCAGCATCGAGCTTCGCTACCTTCCCAAAAACAAGACTAAGAATGATCATATTGATCAAAGGTTGCAGAACGATCCATAAGGGACCGAGAGCCATTTGACGGTATTTGCCTTTTATCTCCTTGAGAATTTGAAACCCGAGTAAGTCACGAAATTCCCACAGCTCGTGAAGCCCAAGGCTAGAGAAACCTTTGGTCGGTTTGATTAGAAGTGTTTTTTCCGATGTCTCTGACATGGTTTAAAATGGTAGTTGGGAGTTCGGAGCTGGTAGATCGAAGATGGGAGATGGAAGTTAGGTCTCGAGTATTTGAATTTTTTACACGCTACCGCAGTCGGTTGTCTTCAGGAAGCTGACACCAATTTCAATAAGCTCATCCTATAAAGTGTTTATTTTGTTCAATAATTTTCAAACAAAATGTTAATCTTGTTACGAAATCGTTTCGAGTGAATTGAGCTATGCATTATTCGATATTCTGGGATTGAGTAAATAATTCGCCAAATTCGTGTTCAGAGGTATCACCTACTACCTTTCATGATTAGGGGAATGGTTTGCAGTAGAATTTGAATTTCGAGTGCGATAGAGGCTCTTTTGATGTAATAGAGGTCGTACTGGAGTTTGCGTTTGGCATCTTCGACAGTGGAACCGTATTTATATCGGATTTGAGCCCATCCTGTTAATCCTGGAGGGATTAGGTAACGCCACTCATAAAGTGGTATTTCCTTTTTGAGTTCTTCAACGAACTCTGGTCGCTCTGGTCGGGGACCAATGAGCGACATCTCTCCTTTCAAGACATTCCAAATTTGGGGGAGTTCGTCAATTCGGGTTCGCCTCATAAAATTGCCCCACCTTGTCACTCGTGGATCCTTTTGTGTTGCCCAGACGGCACCGTCGGTTTCTGCGTCGGTTCGCATGGAGCGAAATTTGATGATTTTGAATGGCCTCCCAAGGTAACCGACACGAGTTTGAGTGTAAAAGACAGGGCCTTTACTGTCGAGTTTGATGATGAGGGCAAAAAGTGGAAAAAGGGGGAGGATCAGGAGGGCAATCAATGCTCCAAAGACGATATCAAATCCACGTTTGAGAACGAGATGGGATTCTTCCGTTGGCCTGAAGGAGTGGGAAGTGAGCCAGTGATAGTTTTGGAATTCCACACTGATCTCTCTGAAGTAAGTTTCCACGAAATACCCCTTGTTGATTACGTCTATTCCGTAAAATGGCATTTTCTCGATCGCTTGACAGATTGCTTCAGGAACCTGCTCACCGTAGCAACTCACGACTAGGTCTACATCATTATCTTTTACATATTTACATAGCGAAATCGGGTCCTCTATCTGATATTCCACCGTTGCTGTTTTTGGGTTATCTTCATCTTGAAAATCGGAACATGCGACACCTACTAAATGGAAATGTTTATCGCCATGAACGCGTTCAATGAGTTTGAGAGCTGCAGGAGTGGACCCCAGCAGAAATAATTTTATTGGCGATTTACCTAAGAAGAGCTTTACCAAGGATCTCTGAGTGATGATACCGAGGGAGGATATCAAGAGAGTGCCTATTACTACGTAGCGACCGAATACATGGACGTGAGTGAATGTAACCATTAGAGAGACTATCAAAAAGGCGGCTAATGTACCAATAATGGTAGATATGATAATTTCGTAATAGCTTAAAACATGTTCAAAGCGATGAGTATTTAATCCCGCGAGTCGAAGACAGCCTGCGAGTATGAATCCAAAAGCGATTGATACGAATATCTGATTTGCCGCGTAGTAGACATCGACATATGGGCTCAAGCTGAGAGAAACTCTCATTGCGATAAAACCCAGAACGGTATCAAATACAACCCATCGACGACCATATTTAGACGCTAGGGGCCTAAGTCCTTTTTTAGCGGTCATTTGTAGTAGCGGATTTGAAGTTTGTTAAGCATAGTTCGCTGATAAAATAGTTCAATGGAAAACGCGCTGATGAATGGCTGTTCAAAAGTTGATCGTGGGAAATTTGACCTCTTTTTGTCGCTGGCAAGTGGAGGCATTCTATTTGGGAAAAGGGGCTCGTAAATAGGGCCGAAGCTCCTTTGCTTTGGAGAAAGATTCTTTTGCGTTCTTGGTATAGCCAAGCAGATGTTGAGTTTCCGCCAGCAGGAGCCAATTCCGATAGTTGCTGGGGTTGTATTCACATGATTTTTCGATGCAGTATACCGCTGCTTCCGCCGCTTCCGCTGCATTTATGAAGTCAGTATCCTGATGATTGCTGTATTCGATAAGTCTCAATCCAAGTTGCTTCCAAACAGCAGGAGAGGTGGGTGCGGATGTGAGGCAGTCGAGAAGAGTGGAAATTGGTTTGCCCTCGAGTTGATCGTATTTGTCGAGAGCTATCGGATAAACGATTTTGTTTAGGACCGTGTGACTTGGTTTATCGTTAGAGTAATCTTTTGACCAAGTTGAAATGAGACTAGCCAGGAAGGCGAGTGAGGTCAATGTCACCAGCACCAAAGGAATATGGTTGAGATGATGGTGGATTTTTCTATCCCCATCTGAGTTCCAATTTCTCGTCACGAGAAGTAAGAAAAGAAAGCTCAATGCATTGAAAGGATGTCTCAATGGGAAATCAAACATGCAATGAAAGAGAGTCACGGACACTAGAAACACGAGGGATAGGTTTGAAGGGATGCCTCTTTCGTTCGGTGCGAGTGATTCGAACCTGCGCCTTCGCCAGTTTGAAACGAATGGAAAGATGCTCAGCACTCCTATAAAAAGGATTCCGACTATTCCGAATTCGATGATTGTCTGAACATATTCGTTTTCAGCGTAAACCAGATGTTTGCGGTTGTTGACCGTTTGGAAAAGTGGATAAACACTCCTGAAGCTTTCAGGTCCTGTTCCGAACATCGGGAACGATTTTAGAATTTGAGCACTATTTATCCAGGACTCGATTCGAGTTTGAGCACTGTCGGTAACCAGCGGATCTTTGAGACTTTGCAGCTTGTCGTTAAATTCGAATTTATCGGAGTAAGAGACAAAGAGTGCTAACCAAACTGCCGCGATGAGAATTATAGCCAAGTAGGCAAACCCTTTTATGGATCGTTTGAAAAGAATGAAAAGGCTAGACGAGAGAAGTCCTCCTAGCAACGCGATCAAGGCACTCCGTGATGAGCTTGTTGCGATCGAGGTGATCGCTAACAAAATAAAAAAGAGTGGAACTGCCTTGGTGAGGCTCGCAGAAATCAAGTAACGCAGCGGTTGATTGAATTTGTTAGGTTGAAAGTGTCGTTGTGTGAGCACAAAGATCGATGCACCAATTAGTAGTAGGTTGGAGTAAGCAAAATGATTTGGATTAACGAATGGCCCTATGGGATTTCCATAGAGAACCGGAAACAGCCAAAGGATCAATTTTCCTTGTGGAACGAGAAACAACGATATTAATCCGCAGCATGTGGAAGCGCTGAGAAGAAGATAAGTGAAAAGAAATATTGGTGAAAAAAGTGGGACATTACCCTCTCCTCTGACTCTCTCCTTAAGGCAACCGTAGCTAATAAAGATAGCCACAATCGAAACCGAGAACATCAAGAAACGCAACGAACCGCTTCTGTTTAGTGTGATAGGAACAAAGCTGGGGCCTTGAGATGGAGTGGAGATGCTCCTCTCTTCTTGTTGGATTTCTTGAATACGTCTCGAAGTCTCGAACGCTGTTTCGTGATATTCATTTCGCTCGGGTAATAAGAAGGACGGAATCGGTAATAAATAGATTAGAAGGAACAGGCAAAACAGGACGCCTACTATCCCTGTTGAAGTTAAATTAGTATTCTTCTTACTCAGCAATAAGCACGTGGAGCTCAAGATGAATGAAAGAAGGACTAACCCTTCATACCTGCCCCAGAAGAAGGAAACAATTAGAAGCAAACAAGCTACTGAAACTTTGAGCTTTTCGATGATTGGAATTGCTTTCCTGATAGAATGAATTTCAACAACAGCATCTAGTGGCCGCCTTCCCCGAGCAAGGGTGTTGAAGTTGACGAATAGCGATTTAGTTCTCTAAATATTCGCTCCGTGGGTCGCTTTGTCCTGATAGGTTTCACCGTAGCCGTAGTGGTGGTATTTGCCTCCGTATCCACTGTAGTTTGACATTACACTTTTCTTGGGAGGAGAGAGGTGATTGATACAAAAGCCTATGATTCGTACATTGTGGAGTTCTCTGATCAGATATCGGAAATCATTTTTGGGTGTCTTTTCGGCAGCGATAATCATAGTTCCGTCTGAGGCCTGGCAGAGGGTGGGGGTTTCAACAACCATAGTCGCTGGAGCGGTGTCCACTATGATCACATCATATTTCTCTTTGAGTGTTTTGTAGAGTCGTCGAGCGCTCCTCTCATTTACTAATTCGGGTAGAGTATCCTGGAAAACTCCTGCGGGATAAAGATCAAAGCCATAATCATCATGTTTGATTGCCAGTTGCTCCAAGTCGCACTCTTGATTTATAAACCACTCGGCCAAGCCTTTTTCCGGATTTTCTCCTATAAGATGTCGAGTAAGTGAGCCTTTTCGGAAGTCTGCGTCGAGCAAAGCGACTTTGACAGAATCCCAGCTAAACAATTGAGCCAAGTTTGCACAATTGAATGTCTTTCCGTCCCCTTTTCGAGTGGAAGTTACAGTCATTACCCAGGAGTTCTTTTCTTTATATTGGATATTGATTTTGGAGCGTATGGCCCGATAGGTCTCAGTTGCCGTTTTGTTTCTATCCTGAGAGACCACCAGTTTGTCCCTAGAAGGATCAAAGTGTTTTTTGGGAATGACGAGATTCCATTGTGGAATACCAGTGAAGTAGGGGATGTGGTATTCTTGTTCGATCTCATCGAAATCTAATGTTTTCGGTTTCATCAACACAAACAAGACAACGAATCCTGCCCCCAATGCTAAACCACCGACAACTGCAACTATCATGATTTTAATTGGATCGGGTTTGACTGGCTTAGGGTAAGAGGTGGTCGTAGGTTCGATAATGCGAACAAAAAATAGATCGTTTCCACTCGAGTTTTCAAGGATGCGAGCATAGACGTTTTGGTATTTTCTTTCGAGAAACTGAACTTGGGAATTGAGCTGATTGTAGCGATTAACCAATTGAACTGAAATGCTTTGTTCGTTTTCCCATTCGCTTATGGCCTTTTCGAGACCAGCTTCCTGCATGACCAGGGCATCATAGTAAGCCTGGAATCGTTTGATGGATATCTCAGCTTTGTCTTCAAGGCTCTTTCTAAGGATATCGATTGAAGATTTCATCTCCACCATTTTAGGGTGAGAGGGTTTGAACACTTTTAAACTTTGCTCGAATTCTTCTTCTAGTGACGCTAGACTCTCCAATTGCCGTTCCCATTCGATTATAGATTGAGTATCGGTTTCATCACGAGAAACACTTGTATTTGAGTCAGCGTTCATCCACTGTCCCGTGATTGCTTGAGTGCTGGTGCTGGAGTCTGAAGATAGGGAGTCCGTTTGTAGGCTCATTGTTTCTCTT
>JANQKU010000071.1 GCA_028280955.1 Opitutaceae bacterium | reverse complement strand
AGCATGTTCATGTAAGCACCTAAGAGTAATTTATCATGACTGCCAAGAGACAACGAATTCCAAACAAACCCCAAATTTTGACAACAACAGTTGGATCTTATCCCGTTCCCGAATGGCTTTCCGCTCTTCCCAGTGAACAAGCCGTTATCGACGCAACCAGAGTGGTCTTTGATATGCAAAGACAAGCTGGTATCGATTTACCTACGGACGGAGAACTTTACCGCTTTGATGTCAATCATCCGGATACGAATGGTATGATTGAATATTTCATCTCTAGCATGGAAGGTATCTCAACAGCAATAGGACGCTCCGATACGGAAACTTTTTCTAAAAAACAAAGCATGGGGTTCCGCAATAAACCAGCGGGAATCGTTACCGGCGCTCTCGCAGAAGGAAGTCTTGATCTTCTAACTGATTGTAAAAGGGCAGCCTCAGTATCAGGAGGAGCTTTCAAATTTACTGTCACGAGCCCCTATATGCTGTCTCGAACACTGTTAGACAATTACTACGGCGATTTTGAAGAGCTTACCTTGGCTGTGGCCAGAGTAATTGCAGATCAAATGCCTGGCCTTCCATGTGCATGTGTCCAAGTTGATGAAGCCAACATACCGGGAAACCCAGCCGATGCCCCTCTAGCGGCAAAAGCGATGAATATTGTTTTGGATAAAATCAAAGGGGAAAAAGCAGTCCATTTCTGCTTCGGAAATTATGGAGGACAGACCATTCAATCCGGGAACTGGAAGGCATTGGTTCATTTTTTAAACAGCCTTCATACCGATCATCTTGTGCTGGAACTGGCTCATCGCCCGCCCAGTGATTTAAACGCACTCAAACATATTGATAGCAAGATCGACCTCGGCATTGGCGTCATTGATGTGAAAGTGAACCACATTGAAACTGCCGATGAAATCGCACAAAGAATCGAAAACGCAGAGAAAAAAATTGGAAAAGGAAGAATACGCTGGATACACCCTGACTGTGGATTTTGGATGTTGAAACGCTCAGTTTCAGATCGAAAAATTGAAGCTCTTGTCAAAGGACGCGATAAATATCTCGGACGATAAAAACGACTGATCATGAAGTTGCCCATATTACATCTTCTAATGTCATTGAATCGATGAGATCTCTTTCGCAGCAATAACCTGACCTCAAAAAAATTTCTCTCTGATGTTAAAAATAATCTCTAATCACCTTTACCGAACCGATATTACCGCGCGTATGCCTTTCAAATATGGGATCGCGACCATGGTAGAGGTGCCTCACGTCTTCCTCGAAATCTCTCTTTTGGTAAATGGAGAGGAACATAAGGGCATTGCCGCAGACCATCTGCCACCAAAATGGTTTACCAAAGAGCCGGATAAAGATCCTCAAGATGAGATTATCGATATGTTGGAAGTCATTCGCCATGCGATGGATGTTTCTATCGGAAAGGAAGCCCAAAGTCCTTTCGAACTATGGTATACGATCTATCAAAAACAATCTGCTTGGGGGACTGAAAACCAATTCCCTCCACTGCTTACAAACTTTGGAACGACTTTAGTCGAGAGAGCGATACTGGATGCTTTTTGTAAAGGAACGCAACAAACTTTCTTTTCGGCTGCAAAAACGAATTCTCTAGGAATAGATCTCGGCTCTATTCATCCAGAACTGTCCAACTCCAGTTCATTTGACTATCTTGAGGCATCTCCTCCCACCAGTATTTTTGCGCGACATACCGTGGGCTTAGCAGACCCCCTGACGACCACCGATATTATTGAAACCGATCGATTGGAAGATGGACTACCCCAATCTCTTGAGCAAAACATTCAAACCTACGGCCTCCAACACTTTAAACTAAAGGTCAACGGTCAACAAGACAGCGACATAGAACGCTTAGTCACGATCGCTGACATCCTTAAGCAAAATTGTGATGAGTATGCTTTTTCAATCGATGGGAATGAAGGATTTCATGATGTAGCGTCCTTTGCAGCCTTTTGGCAAAAACTGACTTCTCATCCCCAATTGTCTACATTTCTGGAAAATCTTCTCTTCGTCGAACAACCCTTTCATCGGAGTTTAGCTCTCAGTGATTCCATTGGAGAAATGACCTCTAGCTGGCCCGACCGTCCACCGATCATCATTGATGAATCAGATGCAGAACTGAGCAGTCTCCCTAGAGCTCTGCAACTCGGTTATGCAGGAACCAGTCATAAAAACTGCAAAGGAGTCTTCAAAGGTTTGGCTAATGCCTGTCTTTTGCGAAAAAAGAGCCGAGACAACCCCTCTGTCAAATATGTCATGAGCGGCGAAGATCTTTCCAACATTGGGCCAATAGCGCTCATCCAGGATCTCGCCGTTCAGATGACTCTCGGAATAACAAGTGTTGAACGAACCGGCCACCACTATTTTAAAGGACTTTCCTTTTTTCCTGAATCGATCCAATCAGCTGTTCTCGAAGCGCACCCCGATCTTTACCAAACCAGTAAAAATGGTTGGCCTCAGGTTTCTATAAAAAAAGGACTTCTTTCAGTAAAAACATTAGCGAAAGCTCCGTTTGGCACTGGTTTTAAAAACCTGCCTCTCGAGGTTTTCGAACGCATTCATGAAGGTTCAAGCAAATGATTTCAAGAGGAGACTTAGCTTAGGGAGTGTAGGAAAATTTAGGTTTCACACTCCAATGAACCTGTTTTAAGCAAAACTAAAGACCCTCACGGAATGACCAATTCTGTTCCCACTTTGAGATCATTCGGGCTCCCCAAAATGGAACGATTCGCTTCAAAAATATCTCTCCAACGACTACCCGAACCATAAACCTTCACACTGATTTGATACAGCGTATCTCCCTTTGTGATCACATATCGACGGGCACTTGGAGATCTCAATGGAATTGATGGAGTTCTCACTCTTTCAACCCGATTGACTCTTACCTCCGGACGCGAAGCATTCGAAGTCAACCCTGCTCCATCACTGGACTGCCGTAATACAGCCAGTTGGCTCTTCAAAGATTCATTTTCCTGCTTCAGTTCTTCCACCATCTCCATCAAATCCAGACGTTCCATCTGGCCATCCAGCGGCTTTGCTGGTAGAGTACGGGCAAACTCCTTTTTCGCTGTATCTATCATTTGCCTGGCCAGTGGAGCTTTTTGCCCATTCGGACGTATTTCTAAAAACTTACGCAAATGATAGATTGCTGCGATCGGATCCTTGATATGGTTCAAATACAACTCTCCTACCTTGAAATGAGATTCCGGCGCTTCTCCCGATCTTTTTTCAATTACCTTAAGAAAAGCCTGTAATGCCACTTGGTTCTGTCCGGATCGAACCATTTGTTGGCCACGACGAAAA
>JANQKU010000263.1 GCA_028280955.1 Opitutaceae bacterium | reverse complement strand
AGATAAGAATCAAAACACCCAACGAACGTAGAATATGATAAAATTTGTAATGTGTCTCACTCGTCGCTCAGACATGTCTCGTGAACAATTCCAAGACTACTGGCGAAAACAACATGGTCCTTTTTTTATGGAGAACGCCAAAACCATGAGAGCAAAAAAATATGTACAATCACTCACGCTAGATACACCCCTTAATGAAGGACTCAGAGAATCTAGAGATATGTTGCCTGAATTTGATGGAGTTGCCGAAGTCTGGTTCGACTCGGAGCAAGACTTGATGGAAGCAATGAGTTCGCCTGAAGGACAAGAATTGAGCGCAGCTCTTTTGAAAGACGAAAGCAACTTTGTCGATCACTCGAAATCGTCAGCATTCATCGTTAGAGAGGAAGAATTATAATAGGCCACCAGATGCTTGAGCCAAAGGCGACAGGTCGTAGCGTCTAAGCTTGGCGATTCAAAGAAAGGAAGAATATGAGAACATTACGAAACATAATAAAATTCGAAATCAAACTATGGATCGCTTTCTTTGTGGTCGCTGGATCTGTTACCCTTACCTCTTCTCTATTCGGGTCACCCTCAAACAAGTCGTTTACGATGCCGACCCAAGCGATGGCTCCGACCATCAAAAAAGGTGAGAAAGTTAAAGCAGACATGAAGGCATACGAAATGGTCGAACCCCATACCGGAGATTTGGCGATCTTCGTTCCGAATAAAAATAGTGATCTGAGATGGGTCTTTCGTGTAGCTGCCAAACCTGGCGATGTGATATCATATGTTGAAGGTGCTCTCCAAAGAAATGGCATTTTAGTCTACGCTCCGCCACCTCTCCAGGGTTTAACTTTCAAATCGCCAACAAAGATGAAAGAAGGCGCCGAAATCGAGTATCCATACAAATTGAAAGAAACCGAATACTTCTTTTTGAGTGATGACCCAAGCCACATGCACGACAGCCGCTACTGGGGAACCATCGAAAGAGAACAAATTCTTGGTAAGTTGGTTAGTCACCGATGATAGCTTGAACTAATCGGTGAATACAATTCCAGTTAACCTTTAATACCACTGCCATAACTGTCCGAGATTTTAGGCCTTGAAATTAGGCAAACCGTTCCTGTCTTCCGTTGACAAGATAAGCCCTTTCTGACGAAATTTTTCTTATCGAGAAGATGGAATAAAATTTACCAAATTAAGTGACACAGTTTTTTAAATTTATGTTTTTATGAAGAGATTACTTTCACTTATTTTAATTTCGCTACTATTAGCCGCTGGATGCTCGAATGGGGACAAATCAAGGGAATCTGAAATCGAAAAACAAAAGGCAATGGAGCAGATCGCTGAACTGAGTCGGCAAAGCGAGAGACTTAATGCATTACTGAACACACAAACTGAAACAGTTAAGAAGCTGGAAGAAAGGCTCGCTAGACTAGAATCGACTGTATCGAACGGTTCCCGTTCGAATTCGGAAGAAACAGACATAGGAGACGATCACGTGACATCACAACCTCTCGAACCAAAAATCGTCGCCTACAGCGCAGATTCGGAACTAAAGATGGACGGACTAACTATCTCGTCACCGTCAGGCAACATGCTATCGGATAGTGAGCAAGAAATCATAGGAGGTGACTTAAGAGTCGCTACAGATAAAGGTACGTTCGATTTAGAAAGAGCGATAATAGAAAGCCACGAAGGCAAGGTTAAGGTATCTGCCAAGTCCCTGAGGCTTCCTACGCCGGCAGAACTGAACAACGAAAAGCAGAACAACTCGCTCGAGAGCAATTCGGATAAGTCGTTCCCCGACTGATCCTCTTGCCTCAGATCGGACGTTAGGCAAAGAAACGTGGGTTCCCAACTGGTGCGGGCGGCGGGAGTCGAACCCGCCTCTCAAGCTTGGGAAGCTCACATACTACCGATGTACTACGCCCGCTCGCAAATATTGGAAATCATCTTAGCCATTCTCCTTCTCTTTACAAGAATTCCTTTCCAATCATTTCAACAGGATCTAAATCAAAAACTACTATTAAGGAAGTTTCACGCCCGCTTTACTCAAGTCGCTAAGGCCTCAAAGAAAAATAAACCTTGGCGTCTTCGCGTCTCTGCGTGAATCAATTTAGGCATGATGAACAAAATCCACAGGACCTGAACCTTACCACCATCTGCATCACCCCAAATCAACAATCTTGTTTATCCTGTCAGTCCTGTCTAAAACCTAAACCTAGGAATAATCCCGCCGCCCTTCGAGTGCACTCTTTAAGGTTACCGGATCGGCATAGAGCACCCCACCTCCACTGGGTAAACCAAAACCGATGCGGGACGTTTTGATCTCTTTCCCGGAGGCCAATTTCTCTGTGATATAATGACAAGTGGCTTCACCTTCCACATCGTTGGACAAGGCCAAAATTAATTCCTCTACCTGCCCTTCGGCTAAACGTTTTTCCAGTGACGCAAAATTCAGCTGATCGGGCCCCACACCGTGAATGGGTGAAAGCTTGCCATGAAGAACATGATACAAACCCTTATAGGATTCTGAACGTTCCATCGCGATGAGGTCCTGAACCTGTTCGACGATGCAGATGGTCTCCTTTCGTCGGTCCTCATCCTGGCAAACAGAACAAAGATCTTCTTCCGCCAGATTACCACAGAGCTGACAACGCCCCACGGCAGCTTCCGCTTCTTTCAGCGCCTCGACCAATCCTTCCAATCGTTCCGGTTTTTCCACCAGAAGATGTAACGCAATCCGCTCCGCCGAGCGATAACCGAGCCCGGGGAGTTGCTTGATTTCTCTTTGTAATCTCTCGAAGGCGGAGGACATTTTTGATCAATAACTGAAATGCATTTCTGATTTTCAGAAATAAATGAAAAATCTTAAAACATACCTGGCAGTCCTAATCCGGCTGTTGCCTGCTGCATTTCAGATTCATTGACCTCCTTCGCCTTGGCCGCTGCTTCCTGAATCGCTGCCAGAAGGGTTTCTTCCACAAAGCTGGCTTCTTCTTTTAAAAATTCTGGATCGAGCTTGAGGTCCAGAAACTGACCCTGCCCATTAATCTTGAGCTCGACGGCGCCACCACCGCTGCTCACATCAATTTCCATTGCAGAAAGTTTCTGCTGAACCGCTTCCACCTGCTTCTGCATCTTCTGCGCCTGTTTCAATAATTTGCCAACACCTGCCATAAGACTGAATCGTTACCGTAAAATACGTGGTTAAACCTGAAAATATATGAAGAACCACGGTCGGAATGATCACAACCCACGTCAAGATTCTTCCCTCAGCTAACGACTTTGGAAGAAATTTTAGACAGAATGAACCAGATCAACAGGGTCCTTTTAAGATATTAAAATCCTTTCGGTTTTGGTCTCATTTGCGTGAGAACTTATTCACCCTGATCAAAAAATAACCCGATACCTACTTGAGAATCTCCTCATACCCTTCTCGAAAAGAAGAATATGCTGGTTTCCAACCTAAAAGCCTCGTCAGCTTCTCATGACTGATGACTCGGTTTCGAATCAAACGCCCTCCTACGCTTTTTCCGGTCCCTTCACTCTCCCAGATAGGTTGACTGGCCCCAATCCGCTCCGCCAACCAGCGCAAGACTTGCCTCTTCGGAGCAGCCAAATCATCCGAACAATTAAAAATTTCGTTTCGAATTTCCGAGGATGCGCCCAGGCAAGACCAGATGGCTGAACAGATGTCATCCCGATGAATCAAATTGAGACGATGCTGCTCTGACCCCAAAAACCGAGTATCCCCTCGTTGAAGTTGATCCAACAAATAATGCCTATCCGGGCCGTAAATGCCAACGAGTCGAAGAATGAACCATCGGCTGAAGCTCTTGTCCGAAGTCTCTCGCAAAAGCTTTTCAGTTTCACATAAAATCTGCGTCTTTTCATTCGCCGGATGAACGGATGAGATTTCGGTAACCACTTCTCCCTCATCCTGATCATAAACACTGCTGCTCCCGGTATAAACAAACGTTGCCTGGCTTTCTCGGCCCCATTCCAGAACAGATCTCATTCCCTCCAAATAAGACTTCCGGTAAGCCTGGACATCCCCTCTTCCCGAACTGACACAGTTGACGACAAAATCCTGCTGCGGATCTATCTGAGAATGCCATTGCCTTGATTCCAGAGTGGCTTGAACCACTTTATCCACACCCATTTCTTCCAGAACAGCAGCCTTCTTTTGATTACGTGTCAGGGCTGTAACACTGAGCCCGGAGGCAATAGCTTCGCGAGCCAATTGGCTACCAACATAGCCACAGCCAAATAAAACTAATTTCTTTCCTGAAAATTTCTCTGCAATCATTATAAGGGCGTCTGAAAAGTATACATGAAGATGAGAAAACCTTGAGCCAATCTGCCAGTCTGTCAAAAAGGGAACACCATGAATGAAACGAAAAAAACAGCCTTGTTTATCATATGTGATGGGGTGGAAGAACTAGAAGCTGTCGCTCCCATCGACATTCTCCGTCGCGGCGGTATTGACGTAACAATTGCCTCAGCCGGTACAACCAAAACTGTTCTCGGTAAAAACGACATCACCATTGGAACAGATACTTCAGTCTCTGATCTGCATAGCCAGATTTTCGATGCACTTGTCTTTCCCGGGGGTCCGGGAGTCTACACTCTGCGTAAGGACACGCGTCTCCCGGATATTATCCAACAACATGTCACAGGTGACAAATGGATCGCCGCTATCTGTGCAGCGCCCACTCTACTAAAAGATCAGGGGCTCTTGGACGGTCGTAAGCATACCTCACATTTCACTGTTTGGGATGAACTCCCCGAAAGCGAGAAAAGTGATGTGGTAGTCGATGGAAAAATCGTCACCTCGCAAGGACCGGGAACGGCTGTTGCCTTCGGACTAAAACTTGTTGAAGTCCTCACTTCCAAGGAAAACGCTGAAGAAGTTGCCAGCTCTATTTGCCTTTCTGGGTAAAGGTATTTTCATTCACCCCCCTTTATGAAAAAACATTTTGACTACATCGTCATTGGTGGAGGCAGCGCAGGCTACAACAGCGCGCGCGAAGCCCTTCAATACACAGACAGTGTCGCTGTGATTGATGGCGCCAACGATTTGGGCGGCTTATGCATCCTCAAAGGCTGTATGCCGTCCAAAACCCTCCTCTACTCCGCGGAAGTGCTTCATCACGCAAAACACGGTGCCACCTTCGGTCTCGATATCCCATCAGCTGTGGCAAATATGAGAGCCATCGCCGAACGCAAAAAACGCATTATTGGAGAATTTGCCGATTTTCGACTCCAGCAACTCAAGTCCGGAAAGTTCGAACTCATTCGCAGCCAGGCTCACTTTGTCAGTCCGACAGAAATCGAATTGAGTGATGGAACTCGCCTGACCGGCTCAAAATTCCTCATTGCCACCGGCTCGAAAGTCAGCACCCCTCCAATTCCCGGTTTGGCTGAAGTAGAACCCTGGACCAGTGATGATGTCCTCGACCTGGATTTTATCCCGGAAAATGTCATCGTTCTCGGCGGCGGCATTGTCGCCGTAGAGCTTTCCCAGTTCTTAAATCGCATTGGTTCAAAGGTTACTCTCATTCAACGAAGCCCACATATTCTCAGCCAACACTCACCGGAAGCTGCCGCTGTTATCGAGAAAGCTCTCTCTGATGAGGGTATCGGCCTCTATACCGGCACCAAGCTAAAACAGGTTTCCTTTGATGGCTGTGAATTTTCTGTCACCTTTGCTCACGAAGGAAGCGAACGATCCCTACGCGCTCTCCATCTTTTCAATGCACTGGGACGTTCACCCAACACAGATGGCTTGAACCTCTCTGTTGCCGGCATTGAAAGTGAAAATGGCCGTGTCCAGGTCAACGAGTTCCAACAAAGTAGCAACCCTCTCGTCTACGCTGCCGGTGACTGTTGTGGGCCCCATGAAATCGTTCACATCGCGATTCAGCAAGGAGAGACAGCTGCCCGTCATGCCTTTAATCAGGAAGCCAAACCAGTGGATGAGAATCTCCTGCTCGGAGTTGTTTTCACTGATCCTCAACTGGCAACTATGGGATCAACCGAAAGCCAACTCCAGCAAAACAATATCCCCTACCTTGCCGCTTCTTACCCCTTTAATGATCATGGGAAATCCATCCTGATGGAAGCCACTTACGGTCATGTAAAAGTCCTGGCCGATCCACAGTACGGCCGTATTCTCGGTGCGGAAATCGTGGGGAAAGATGCCGGCGAACTCATTCACGTTTTCTCGGTAGCCATGACCATGAACGCAAACGTCAATGATTTGCTACGCGCTCCCTGGTATCATCCTACTTTGGCAGAAATCATTACCTATCCTTTGGAAGAAATCGCCGATCAGATTTTTTCTTAAGTATCCAGTACCCAGGAACGAATCGCTTCCCTGTTAATTTTTCCCTGAGCATTTTCGAGCATTCCAGGATAAAGTATCCATTTTTTAGGGATTTTATAAGAAGATAATTCACGCTTCAATCGCTTACGCATCTCACTTTCAACAATCCCTTTATTGCTATCTGTTTGATACACTGCACAGACCAACTCTCCCCATTCTTTATCTGGAATCCCAAAAACAATAACAGAAAAAACAGGTAAAACTTTGCGAATAACTGCCTCTACCTCTCGAGGATAAACCTTTTCTCCTCCCGTATTAATCACTTCATCTGTTCTTCCGAAAATCGTTAGAAAACCCTCCTTATCTAAGGACCCCAGGTCGTCTGTCTTCCAAAGCTCCCGGCCTTTTCTCAATTCTGGATAATACCCCAAGAACAGGGCATCTGTCTTCAACCAAATGGAGCCCACATCCTCTGTCGGATCTTCCTCTTCGATAAAAACCTCCACATGCGGTAGCGCCTTACCAACGTTTTCTTCACCCGATAAAAAGGCCTCCGGTTTCAAGGTTGCGACCTGAGCGGCCGACTCTGTCATCCCATAAGTCAAAGACAGTGGGAGTTTCACCTTCCTTCCCTGCTCTAATAAATCAGGCCAGGCCGGCCCACCGCCTAAAAAAATAGCCCGGAAACTTCGCAACCAATCACTGGCACCCTCTACAGCTAACAAGCGATTTAATTGAGTCGGCACCAGTGAAATAAAATCTATAGATTTTTTAGTTTCTGGGAATCTCCCCTTTTCTAATTTTTCAAAAGGCTCTAAGGTAATCGTCCCATTGGTTAAGAGAGCCCTCATAACCTGCATCAATCCACTCACGTGATAGAGAGGCAACACACAATACGAATTGATCTTATGCATCGAAAAGTGTTGGCAAAGCCCTTCAACAGCCACGCGCAGATTATCCATGGAATGCATCGCAAATTTTATTTTGCCCGAACTTCCTCCCGTCGAAATCATCAGCAATAAACCAGACACATCCGGACTTTCTTCATTTCTTCGTTCAACCGGAAAAATCCCTTCATTCCATTCAGAAGCCATGAAAAGGTCCGGTGACACCATCTGTAACGTTTCTCTCTGTTCCGATAAACCCCATTCTGGATTTCCCAGGAATAAATCGATTTCTTCCGTCAAAGCAGCGAACAAAACAGATAAGAATCGAAGCGGATCCTTCTCTGCCACCAAAACCCTGGGGCGGTAAGATGATCCATTTAAACCATTCAAGCACCCACGCACTTCATCTATTTCTCTACTCAGAGCAGCGGTA
>JANQKU010000259.1 GCA_028280955.1 Opitutaceae bacterium | reverse complement strand
CCGGCAATTAGGGCAAAGTCTGCGAACGAGTCGTTGAGCGATAACCAGTTTGAGAGTGGAAGGAAGAAGAAAAGGTTCTACTCCAAGATCAACCAGCCTGGGGATAGCGCTGAACGAATCGTTGGTGTGGAGTGAACTGAAAACGAGGTGTCCTGTAAGAGCGGCCCGAACCATTAGTTGGGCGGTTTCCTGATCGCGGGTTTCTCCAACCAGGATAACATCCGGGTCCTGCCGGAGAAGCGTTCTTAAGCCGGAGGCAAAGGTAAGACCGATTTTTTCATGTGTCTGCGTTTGCCGGGTATGATCGAGTTGATATTCGATCGGATCTTCCAGGGTAAAAACACCACGTTCTTTTCGGTTCACTGCGTTGAGAGCTGTGTATAAAGTCGTTGTTTTTCCGCTACCGGTAGGGCCGGTAACGAGAATAATCCCATGTGGGCTCAAGATAGACTCTGTCAGTGCGGTTTCATCTTCTGAGCGCATATCGAGCATACCAAGCTCCATGACGATGCCGGAACTATCCAGAATACGGAGAACGACACTTTCGCCAAAGTTGGTGGGCAGGGTGGAAACACGAAGGTTGATTTCTTTGCGACCTATGACAGTCGAAAATCGACCATCTTGTGGCAGACGTGTTTCAGAAACGTCGAGATTAGCGGTAACTTTCAGGCGCGCGGTTAAAGAATTTTGAAGATCCTTGGGGATAAGAACGAAAGACTGAAGAATTCCGTCTACCCGCATGCGAATGCGTAAGGATTTATCATCCGGTTCGAAGTGAATATCGCTGGCATCCTGTTTTAAGGCGTATTCAAGGATTTGATCGACAATCCTCAACATGGGAGCTGCGTTGTCGGTATCTTCTCCGGTTTTCCCGATCTTCATCAACTGATCGATTGTTTCATCAATCGATCCGGTTTTATTGTTGGTTTGAGCCAACTTCGATTCGATGTCTGCTGCCGGGGCGGTTAAAACTTCGACTTTGAAGCGTGTGAGCTGCTCCACCTTGTCAATGGCAATGACATCAAAAGGATCAGCCATTACAATGGTTAAAGCATTCCCTTCGAGAGAAATGGGAATCAGTCTAGCTTCTTTGGCAAATTCGTAGGGCAGGAGAGAGATGAGTGAAGGATCGATCTCCTTCGCATTCAGATCGACTGTATCTGTCTGGGCGTCCTGGGCCAGGAAGCCGGAAATGTCTTGCTCGCTGATGAAACCCAGGTCTTTCAGCGTTGTGCCAATCAGTTTGCCGGAGCGTTTTTGTTCACGCAGAGCGAGTTCCAGCTGATTTTGAGTGATTAAGCCGGCATCCAATAGCCGATCTCCTAATCGTTTAACTGTGGTGGTAGCAGCCATCTTAAAAAAAGCGGGCGAAGATGTAGAAGTCTTTCGCCCGCTGTATTAAAACGATAGATTTTTAGATACCGGGCAGATTCTTTTATTGGTGAACAACGTAGACATAGACGTTGGTCAGGCCTGTTGTTCTATTCGGAGTGTTGTAAACAACTTTCCCTTCCTGGTCAGCAGATGTGAGGTTTGCGGCCGATCTGCCATCGCCATCTAGTCGGATACTCATATCCTGTGCTTCTTTGGCAGGGACATTGTAGATAAGAGCGTAAACAACTCGTGACCCAGTCGGTAGGTTGGTGCTTCCATCCAAGCGGAAATTACGACCACCGGCAGTAGCAGGAGCGGTTGTATTAGAAGTATTGGCGTGAATGCGAGCCGCTGTTCCCTGAGACGATCCTCCAGAGGAAGTCCAGTTGCCACCTGTTAATCTCCAGGTTGCGCCTGCATTGGCTGTTGGATCTGTTTGTGTTCCAATTTTTGAGATAAAACGTTCATCCATAAAGCCTGCCGTTTTCAGCAGATCGTCGATACGCGCATTACCGGTAGCGAGAGGGAAGGAGCCATATTTGGCCGCAAACTCGGTGAGACCTGTCTTTACAGTGTTTACCGCAAGAATGGTATTGGTAACGCGAGCCGAAGTAATAGCCGAGAATACTTTAGGCAAGACAACAGCTGCGAGGATCGCGATAATGGCTAAAACACCGATCATCTCGATCAAACTGAACGCGGATTTGCGTTGGATAGACTGAGTTGGGTTTTTCATTGGTATGATTTTCTGTATGATTTAATATGATAGGATTGTTCTTAGAAATATCCGGGAGTGAGTTTATATTCGGCAGATATGCCCACCGGTTTAGAGGAATCTCTGGACAGATTGTCTGAGAGAAAAAGATTGAAATAAGACCTGGCATTTTTTGTAACTCTCTTATAATAAATAAGAAACAAACTCTATGGAGCGAAAATAGATCTCTAGGCTGATTAGATGCCTTTAAGAAAAGATCGGCTGATGGATGCGTAAATTCCTCTAGTGAGCCGTATCTTTACGGAGAAAAATTCCCAGGCTATGTGATCTTACTGTCTTTTTCTAAAGAGGACAGATAGAGGAAGTCTCGATCAATTTTTAGTCTTTCTCGGAGGATCCGAACGATACCCACTCCGATTTAAGAATGAGATCACTTGAAAATCTCTTGAAGGGAGTGGGTTGGGACAAAAATACCCGGGATGCTTTTGAGCGATACCCGGGCTTTTTGATAAGATCGAATTACTCGAGTCCGCTGATGTTCCAGTCCTTGGGATATTCCACGCTCAAGGTAAGAGGTATCTCCCTTTTTTCGCCCGGGCGCAGGATGAGGTTCCAGGTGAGTGTCTTCTCTTCGTCAATTTCGATGTCCTCTTCCGGCGGCGTAATGAGCTTTACGATAATTTCTTCGTTTGCTGAAGAAGGTATCTGGTCTTGCAAAACGATTTTTTCGACGGTGGAACGTTTATTTTCAATGGTGATCAGATATTCGTAGGTTACTTTTGCTTTTGTGCTGATCAGGCCGGTTGTTTCGTTGAACTTTTTGATGAGCTTACGCTCTACCAAGATATTCTCATCACTGCCCAGCGAAAGGTCGAATTCTTCATTTGGCATGACTGCTTTTAGATAGCTACGCCCAATGAAAATACCATCGAGGTAAAGATTGGCTGACCCGGCTAAAATGGGATATTCGGACTTATTGCTAACCTTGGCTTGCAGAAAAGCCTGTTCATTCAATTTTGGAATGGTCAGATAGGCAAAGTCTCCGGTTAAGGGAATGGTGGTAACAGCTACCTTATGGGGTGTGTTGTCACTGGGAATATTCGCTTTGAAGGGGATGATAAAGGTAGCTGAGGTCAGACCGGTGGCTACCTCGGCCCCGGCGTATGCCATTTCTTCCATCGGTGCAGCCATGCCATCTGCAAAGTGCGTTGCCGTAACGGTATTGGATTTTAGGTATCTGCCATCTATGGAAGACTCCGCTTCAGATTGGCGCAGAAGAGCAATCTCATATTTATCGACTACCCAGGGATAGAGCTCTGGTGGGGTTCCGCTGAGAGAAGGGCGAGCGGTGGAGAGAGTGAGCGAAACATCGGACCAGTCTTCGCCGGTCGATTGACGGATGGTAGCGGAATAATTCAGCTCAATGAGTTTCTTGTTACTATTCACTCGAGAATCGTAGGTTGGGGACCAGTGAGCTCCGGGCACCATGTACTCCAGGTTCATTTGGATAGAACCTGCTTTTTTTACCTCAATTTTCACAGAGACGTCGTTGACTGTTTTGAAAGAGGGAGCCTGGAGCGTATTGAGTTGGCGTTGAAGGGCTTCAATTTTTTTGGTAACTTCCTCTTTCTCAAGATTGAGTTTCCGAATTTCCGAGAGAACGTTGTGGATTCCTTTTCCGTAGAAAGAGACCAGTTTTTCCCATTCTTCGATGGAAGGCAGGGGTGTTGCTGCTTCCGGATTTGATGAGGGGCTTGTGGTGGCCGTTTTGATTTTTTCGTAGTAGTCGCGTTGATCCTGCAGGACAGTGGATCGATCATTTAGAGTGTTAGAGATTTCCTTAAGATCTCGTATTTCGGTGAGGATTTCCTGGATTCGGGCATTGGCGACTTGTTTGAGCTGGGTGGGTGTCGCCTGGACGTCGAGGATGGTAGCTTGGGCGGATCCGTTTCCGGAAACTTGGAGGGAATCAGGGAATAGATTGACGGGAAGGCCTTTGAAAAAGATTTCCTGGTGCCCAGGCATCAGATCGAGTGTGGTCACTCGAGTGACGATGGCTCGATCCGGGTAAACGGTGACAGATTGAATGCTTGAATCCGCTATTGTGGCGGCGTTAGCAGACACCGTAGTTAGTAAGAGAGAGCTGAGAGCAAAGAGAGTGAAATAACGTTTTTGTAAACCATTCATATTTGTTGAGATTTAAGAGTAAAACGGGGGTTGTCGGATTTTCTTAGAAAAAATATCTTCCAGGAAGAATGGTGGCGCTTAAACAGCTTCATTTTTCGATGCTTTCGCTATGAATCTGTTGCTGAGTGTATTCGTTTTTCATTGGGAGCAAGAAGACATGATCTGAGTGAAAAAGATCCTTCTTCTTTCAGGGTTTGCAGGGATGGAATCTTCCAGTAAATGGACTAAACCGTGTTTGAAAAGGGGTCGAGATGATGGCTGCTATAAGCATTACTTAACTTTGCCCTTGAAAAATCGATTCGCTTGTTCAGCCTCCGCCGCTTTTTCAATGAGTTGAATTAGGACGACAACGGATTGCCTGCCCCAACGGTGCGTTCGGGGCTCTATTTGGCTTTGAGAATTCAAATAACGGAATCCACACTATGTTTGACCTAATTATTAAGCGTTCTGGTAACGCCAAGGATGACCTATTATCTGGCCTCACCGTTGCTCTCGCCCTCGTGCCGGAAGCGATCGCTTTTGCTTTTGTGGCAGGCGTCAGTCCATTGGTAGGCCTTTACGCCGCTTTTATCGTTGGTATTATTACTGCAATCGCGGGTGGTCGGCCCGGAATGATCTCGGGAGCTACCGGGGCTATGGCTGTCGCCATGGTTACGATGGTAGGTGCGCATGGCGTTGAGTTTCTCTTTGCGACGGTTGTTGTGACGGGTTGTATCCAGATTCTGGCAGGGGTATTCCGGCTGGGGCGCTTCATCCGTTTGATCCCACATTCAGTCATGCTGGGTTTTGTCAATGGGTTAGCCATCGTTATCCTTCTTTCTCAATTCAATGGTTTCAAAGTGCCCAATGAGCTAGGAGAAAAAGTCTGGATGAGTGGTAGTATGCTGTGGATCACTCTCGGTCTTGCGGTTCTCACTATGGCAATTATCCACTTCCTGCCACGATTAACTAAGGCTATCCCTTCAACCTTGGTAGCGATTGTTGTGATTTCTTTTGTTGTGATTGGCTTTAATATCCCAACTTTAACCGTAGGAGATCTCGCTTCGATCAAGGGTGGATTGCCTACCTTTCATCTGCCTCAAGTCCCGTTTTCTTTGGAAACGTTGATGATTGTTCTCCCCACTGCTTTTATCCTGGCCGCGATCGGTTTGATCGAATCACTGATGACGCTTAACCTCATTGACGAAATCACCGAGACACGTGGTAAGGGAAACCGAGAATGTGTTGGGCAAGGGTTGGCTAATGTGACCTGTGGTTTTTTTGGAGCGATGGGCGGATGTGCGATGATCGGACAGAGCATGATTAATATTCGCTCTGGGGGTCGCGGGCGTCTTTCCGGAATCGCTGCCGCGGTCTGTCTGCTATGCTTCATTCTTTTTGCCTCTTCGCTCATCGAACGTATCCCGATCGCTGCGCTCACCGGTGTGATGTTCATGGTTGTGATTGGCACTTTTGAATGGTCGAGCTTCCGAATTATTTCTCAAATTCCAAGATCAGATGCTTTTGTGATTATTGTGGTGTCTGCCGTCACAGTCGTAACTGATAATCTTGCTCTTGCCGTGTTCATCGGTGTGATTATCGCTGCGCTTGTCTTTGCCTGGGAAAATGCCCGCCACATTCGTATTGAGGTAAAAAACACGGAAAGCGGGAGTAAAGAGTACGATTTACATGGTCCACTCTTTTTCGGCTCTACTGCCCATTTTCAGGACATTTTCAAGCCAAAGGAGGATCCTGACGATGTGATTGTCGATTTCATCCACTCACGCGTATGGGATCATTCAGGTCTTGAGGCAATCAACACGCTGACTGAACGCTATGCCAAAGCGGGCAAAACACTGCATCTTCGCCATTTGAGCCCGGAGTGTCGCAAACTTCTAAAGAATGCTGCTAATATGGTAGAGGTTAACCTGCTCGAAGACCCTCATTACCAGGTTGCCAACATCGGTAAAACCCGAAGCTGAGGGTAAAGAGCCGGTGGGCTTTATGGCTGGAAATCTTATTTGTCCTGTTTGAAGCAGGTTTATGAGTAGGGAGGTGTTGTTCTCTCCGTGTTGATTGAAGGTATTCATCTCAGGATAGGATTGTTTTTATTTTGGAGAAGATTTCTGATTTTCAGAAATCTTTCTGGTTGTTCTTCATGATTTTGTTTGGAGTTTTCGGAATAGAGCCATGCCTTCACATTATCGAGAGGCGAAGGCATTAGATTTTTTACTATCAAATAGTATATTTTGAATAGCCAAAACAGGCTTGACGTTTTCTTTCTCCATGGGAAAAAGAAGCTCGATACTTTTTGTCAGAGACAGAGGAAATACTTATGAAAACAACGATTCTATATTTTGTCTTTTCCGCTTTGATGGTGGCATTTTCTGGTCAGGCGTTTGCCAAGGTGAAAGCAGTTGCCACAACGACGATGGTAGCCGATATGGTCCAAAATATTGGTAGAGATAAAGTGGAAGTGATTGGTTTGATGGGCCCTGGAGTAGATCCTCATCTTTATAAGGCGACTGCGAGAGATTTGAAGAGTTTGACTCAAGCGGATGTGATTTTTTACAGTGGTCTCCATCTGGAGGGACGTCTGGCGGATGTTTTTACACGAATGGGGCGAAGAGGGATTAAGGTTTATGCTGTGTCGGAATCGGTTGATCCGGAATTTTTATTAGAACCGGCAGAATTTGCCGGGCATTTTGATCCTCATATCTGGTTCAATCCGGTGTTATGGGCGTCTTGTATTAAAACAGTGGTCGACGCGTTTGAAGAAGCGGATCCGGGTAATGCAGAGGTCTATCAGCGAAATGGCGCAGAATTAGCGGCTTCTTATGAAGCCTTACATGGATGGGCTTTGCGGAAGATTGCCGAAATTCCGAAAGAGCGACGGATTCTCATCACCAGCCATGATGCGTTTAATTATTTTGGGCAGGCCTATGGATTCCAGGTGGTGGGGGTTCAGGGTATTTCCACGGTAACAGAAGCAGGTCTGGCGGATATCGCGAGAATGGTGGACTTCATTCGCGAAAAGCAGGTCCCGGCAATTTTTGTGGAAAGCAGTGTATCACCTGCGGCGATTAAGCGAATCAGTAAGGATTCCGGAGCGATCATTGGAGGAGAACTCTTTTCAGATGCGATGGGCACTCCCGGAGTGATTCATTCCTATGAAGGAGAAGAGTACGATGAGGGAACGTATCTTGGAATGGTGAAGAATAATGTGCGGCTCATTGTGGAGGCTTTGAAATAGGGTCAATCCGGCTATCGATGTTTAAAGCCTTTTTCGTATTTTTTTTTCACTCTCACAGGCTTTCTGCCTTCTCAAGGCCTAGTTGCTTCGTTGACGCCTTATCTGCAGTTTATTTTTGATCCTCATTTGAGTTCAAGAGATGTCACTTTAGCCGGGGTTCGGATATTGGTAGAAATATAATTATGAATACAGAAATCTCCCCTTTGGAAATACATGATCTGACAGTCGCTTATCATAAGCGGCCTGTTCTCTATGGGATAGATCTCGTTGTTCCCAGTGGAAATCTGATTGGAATTGTCGGCCCAAATGGAGCGGGAAAGTCTACGCTGATTAAGACCATCATGGGGTTGGTTGCGGCGAATAGTGGATGGGTAAAGATTTTTGGAAAACCTTTTTCGAAGGCAGTCACAAGAGTGGGTTATGTTCCGCAGCGAGAGTCTGTTGATTGGGATTTTCCGGTCAATGTCCTCGATGTTGTTTTGATGGGCCGGTACGGTCGATTGGGGTTGATGCGCCGACCGGGCAAGGTAGATAAAGAAATCGCTTTAGCCTGTCTGGAAAAAGTTAAAATGCTTCCTTATGCGGATCGGCAGATATCCAACCTTTCGGGAGGGCAGCAACAAAGAGTCTTTCTGGCCAGAGCACTCGCCCAGGAAAGTGATCTTTATTTAATGGATGAACCTTTTGCCGGTGTCGATGCGGCAACAGAAACGGCCATCATTGATATTCTGCATGACTTGAAGGAAAAGGGGAAAACGATTCTCGTAGTGCATCATGACTTACCGACAGCCCGAAAGTACTTTGATCAGCTTTTGTTGTTGAATATGCGCGTTGTGGCATTCGGGCCGACAGAAGAAGTCTTTACCTATGATATTTTACAAAAAACATATGGCGGGCGATTGACTATTCTCAGTGAAGTTGCGGATGCCGTTGGCAAGGTGCTTCCTTCAAAAGGGCAAGGAAAGTGAAAAGGGAAGGCAATAGACTAAAATGGGTTCCAGGTAATTGTGTGATCTGGAGCTGTTGGGTGCTTCTCTTGTGGATTGTTCTGGGAATGGTTGGTATCGTCCCCGAGGCAGAAGCAGCTAAAATTGGAGAAATCACGGAGACGGAATGGACAGATCAGGCGGCTCGCTTTTTTTCCTTTCGAGACCCTTCTGTCCGATATGCGGTTTTCGGGTCTATTTTTTTAGGAATCAGTTGCGGTTTATTGGGAAGTTTTATTCTAGTGCGAAAATTGGCCTAGATGGGAGACGCGTTATCCCATGCGGTTTTG
>JANQKU010000251.1 GCA_028280955.1 Opitutaceae bacterium | reverse complement strand
TGATAAGCAAAGTCAAGCAAAGGGATCCAGTTTTTTTCGGTCGCAATAGCAGCAACTTCATCCCATTGTTCAGGAGATAGATCGGCCCCGGTTGGATTGTGGCAGCAAGCATGCAAGATGACTACATCACCGGCGGGGATGGTTTTGATGGCTTTGATGAAAGCTTCATAATCCAATCCTAGTGAAGCCTGATCAAAATAGGCGTAGGTTTTGGTTTCTAGACCTGCGGCAGAGAAAATCCCCTTGTGGTTAGCCCAAGTGGGATTGCTTAGCCAGACGGTATTGGTTGAAAGATTACTTTTGATAAAATCGGCTGCGACTCGCAGGCCTCCGGTCCCTCCTGGAGTCTGTGCAGAGATGACACAACCATTGAGGCTGTTTTTTAAATCCGTTCCAAAACAGAGTTCCTGGGTAAGAGCGCCGTAAGCCGGACTGCCTGTCATAGGAAGGTAGCTTTTGCTCTTGGCATGAGTGGCGAGACGTCGTTCTGCCTCACTTACGGTTGGAAGAATAGGAGTTGTTCCAGAGTCATCCACGAATACCCCGACACTGAGGTTGATTTTCTCCGGATTGGGATCTGCTTTAAATGCTTCGGTGAGACTGAGAATTGGATCAGCCGGTGCGAGAGATACTGAATCGAAGTGCGCCATTGGGTTTGCTTGTGATAGGTGGATATTATTTTGCGACGGTTACCGTAGTTTTACCAGAGTATCTGTCAATGGCTGCTTATGGTAAAAGCTAATCTGATTGATGAAATGAAATTGTTTTTACTTTTTTTCCTGTTCATAAGGATTGGTCATGGTTTCTGAATTGGATAAATATTTGTTTGATTTGCGGGGCTATTTGCTCCTCGAAAATGCCCTGAATAATCAGGAGGTTGAAGATTTAAATGCTTGTTTAGAAGCGATTCCTTTAAAAAAGCCCGGAGCATGGCATGGGCACGTTCATTCACATGTTTTTGCCAGTGACAATGAGGGGCTTAATTTTCAGCAGATTTATGAAGCAGGAGAGCCTTTCGAGAAGTTGATTGATCATCCATCATGGATAGATCACTCAAAACTCTTTGTTGGTGGTCAGGAGAGCTTCGATGCTCAGCATGGTCCTCTTTTTATCGACGAAAATTTTGCCAGTATCCGTGGTCCTGGGGAGGCGATAGGGCTTCATTCTGGGCCGGTCCCCTGGGTGAAACGTTGTCAATTTCTGGTGCGTGATCAGCAGTTTAACTGTGGTCAAATCAATATCCTGATTGCCTTGAATGATATTGGGCCGGGTGACGGAGCCACTATGGTCATTCCGGGCAGCCATAAATCCAATTTCCGGCATCCGGAGTTTGATCAGGCCAAGATGACAATGGAAGGTGGGTCAGTGGATGGAGTGACGGGTGCCATTGAGGTGCATATGAAGGCGGGTGACGCATTGCTGTTTGTGGATGCTATTTGTCATGGTTCAGCCAAAAGAGTTAACTCCGGTGAGCGACGTATTACGGTTTATCGATATGGCCCTTCCTGGGGATTCTTTCGCCATGGTTACCGACCTTCGAAGGAATTACTTAAGAGATTGACGCCAGAGAGACGGCAGATTGTCTGGCCGCACTCGAAGATCAAACGAGAGATCTCTGAAGATTCGTGAGTTGGTGACTTTAAGGCTATCTCTCAAGTATTTGGGGGAGTCTTTGGAAAGGTATTCTCGTTTGAGGTTTATCCTTATTCCTTCGGAAAAACTCGTAAAAAGGGGCATTACATGTCTGTTTTAAAAAAAAAGTACTTTAATTTAGGTACTTTTTATTCTTTTCTTCAAAGTTAGTTTATGTAACTTTGATAATCAAAAGGGGCTAATTTTGAAACACATAAGGGGGATGAGTTTTGTAATGTTAGGGATACTTGGCGACCGAGAAGACGGTCAGGGGAATCGATGCATTGGTAATGGTTTCATTAAGGCAAAAATAAATTTCTTATTTTATTCTCATGCAACGAAGTTAGAAGGAGGGGGCCAGGTTGGTTAATTGGATTTGGTAAATACTCAATTACCTGATTATAGACGAGCTAATCAGGGTATTTAGAGGAGGGGGATCCTATAACGAACCTGTTTTTTCTAACTGCGTTGTATGAGAATCTTTTCTTATCCACAGATCGAATACGTTCTGATCGTATACGGGGATGTTACGGGGGACAGAGCTTATCGATCTTGTGGATAAGAATTTTTTTCAAAGTTATATTTTCCAGGGATGCCCCTGAGAAAACTATCCTGTCGACAGAGTTGAGGTAAAGGCTTCCTTTTTTCTATCAGCTAAAGGAGTGCATTTTTTTAATGATAGACACAACGCTGGGAGATTTTGTCAGATTAAGGGGGTGTTGGATATGTCTGAAAGTGGCTTGTTCAGGATCTAAATTTTCAGCCCATTGAAGAACCTTTTCGGCTTCGTCTTGTCCGCCTGGATGTTGAGTGTAAAGGACCACTGTTATGATTCCTGCTGGTTTGAGTAGTTTCCAGGCGGCTTTCAGGGCTTTTAGAGTTGTTTCAGGTTTAGTTATAATTGATTTATCACTACAGGGAAGATAGCCAAGGTTGAACATGACCACAGATGAGTTTTTCTGCCATTGTGAGGGAACGAGTTGATCTAATTGGGAATGATCGCCCAGACAGAGTTGAACTTGTTCGAGGTTGTTTGTGTTTTTTAGGCGGATTCGAGTTGAATCGAGGGCAGAGTTTTGGATATCGATTGCAAAAACCTGACCTGTTGCTCCTACTTGTTCAGCCAGCCAGAGTGTGTCGTAACCATTTCCTGCGGTAGCATCTATTACGTAATCTCCCTGTTTTATCTTCTGAGCCACTTCAGTTTGGGCGATTCGAGTCGCTTTAAATGGGATGCGCGGTGTAACCGGCTGGATAAAGCGTTTGAGGTCAATCTCTGCATCAAGAGGTGCATTTTCGATCAGATGATTGGATAGATGTTGTGCAAAATAAGGAATTTGTTGGACACCTTTTGATCCAAATCCATTGAAAAGGATATATTCGGGGTGTTGAGGATGTCGCCCAATGAAGGGTTTTGCATCGGGAGTGGCTGGCCGGATACCTGCTAAATGTTTCTCAACAGTGAAGGGATTGGAAATCAGTTTTTTCAGGTTTGTTTCGAGTTCTTTTCGACCTGCCGGGGTGGGAACATCGTCGATAGTATTCCAATCATAGGTAGCACCGCTGGTGTAAATCCCCTGGGGATGAGATAGCAAAAAGCAGCGACCTCGAATGAAAATGTGGTTGGGAATTTTTGATTTGAGGTGAATATGAAGGAGTTCTCCTTTTGCGGGTTTAAAAGGAAGCCAGGAGAAAAGAGAGTTGTTATGAGCTTGGTGTCCTTCGCAGAAGATAACCCTTGTTGTTTTTAGATCCCGCCAAAGGATTGAATCTCCATCTTTTTTAAGCTCTTCTGGTTTTATTTCTGTTTCTCGCCATTTTTTTTCAGCTTTAAATCTCTCTCTCAGAGTGTCCAGTAAAGTCTTTGTATCCAAATTCCCACCGTTTTTTAGTTCGACCCCACTGTAAGCTGGTTCTAAAAAATCGGGAAAGGATTTTGAGTCAAGATTGCAGGATATATGGGTTTCATTTTCTGCCTTACGCCTTTGCCAGAGCGTTTCTTCTTCAGCAGTCTCAAGAAGACGGATAATTTTTCGAGGATAATAGAAACGTTGTTTGAGTTCATCTTCCAAGGTTTTATAAAACTGATCGGCAAAAGGCAGGATGATGGATGCTTTCCATGTGGAGGTGAGACGTCGGCCAGTTATGGGATTGATGAGGCCTGCGGCGACGCGGGAGGAGGAACTAATATTGGGCAGATCAATGATAGTAATACTCTCACCTTTTTTCTGCAAGGTCCAGGCAAGGAGGGCGCCTGCTAAGCCTCCTCCTATAATAAGGTTGTCGATTTTCATACTTTTCAGACAAGTTCTCTTCGGAGGGATGTTCTTGTTAGTCAATTGCGGTGGTGTCCAAGGCTCTGGGTGAGCCATTGATTTCAACATTTATCTCGTTTTGACTTTTGGTAAAGCTTTGACTGTTCTGATTTGCGATGAGCAGTGGTAGCGAAAACGTGAATTTATACTTGGTCGGTTTCATGGGTACCGGAAAAAGAACCGTTGGG